>QHOQ01000057.1 GCA_003219355.1 Verrucomicrobiota bacterium | reverse complement strand
GACAAATCGTAGGGTGAAACCTCTAGCATAACTTTGTCGCCTGGCAAGATGCGAATGAAGTGCAACCGCATTTTTCCGGAAATATGCGCAAGGACACGATAACCGTTGGACAATTCGACCCGAAACATTGTGTTGGGCAGCAATTCGACAACCTTGCCTGCTATTTCAATTGCGTCTTTGCGCGCCATGTCAGGATTTCCGGCTCGCCCCTGGTAATCAAGACGGTGTGCTCAAAATGGGCCGAAGGCAGGCCATCGGCGGTGCGCACCGTCCAGCCATCGTCGAGCAATCGGACGGCAGCCGTGCCCAAATTAATCATGGGTTCGATCGCGAGAGTCATTCCAGCCTTAAGCCGCGGACCGCTCCCGCGTTTGCCATAATTCGGGATTTGAGGTTCTTCGTGCAGCTTGCGGCCCACGCCGTGACCAACAAATTCACGAACAACTGAAAAGCGGTTAAGCCGGGCTTCATCTTCAATCTCCGCGCAGATATCGCCGAGACGGATGCCTTCGCGTGCGATGCGAATTGCTCGCTCCAGCGCATTCTCTGTGACGCGCAGCAATTGGTCGATACGCTCCTCAACGATCCCGACCGGCACCGTCGTCGCGGTGTCCCCCACCCAACCGTTCTCGATCACGCCGATGTCCAGCTTCACAATATCGCCGTATTGAATCCGGCGCTGGCTCGCGATGCCGTGCACAACTTCGTCATTGAGCGAAATGCAGATGTTCCCAGGAAACACACGGTGTCCGAGGCGATACCCTAGGAAAGCACTTTTCACCTTCGCTTCCTGCATGAAAACAGCAGCCGCTTCATCGACCTCCTTCGTCGTGATTCCAGGACGGATGAGTTCGCTGACACGATCGAGAATCTCGCTCGCGGTACGGCACGCCTGGCGCATCTTCTCGACTTCCTTTGCGTTCTTAATCGGAATCATGCGGGTACCTTGCCCTCGATCAAGCGTGAGATATCGGCAAAAACCGTTTCGCGATCGCGATTGCCATCAATCCGGTGCAAGATCGACATTTTGCCATAAAAGGAGGCGAGCGGTTGGGTTTTAGTTTCGAATTCGGACAGTCGCTTTTGTAACACAGCTGTGTCATCATCACTCCGGCGCACAAGTGGTCCGTCGCAATAAGGACAAATCGGTCGTTCCGCGAATTTAGCGCTCTTGACGCTCGTGGTGAAGCCGCAAGCGCCGCATTGAAGGCGGCCCGCAATACGGTCGAGCACGGTCTGTTCCGAGACTTCGAGCCAAATCGCCAAATCCAGAGCGGTGCGCAACCGCGCCAGGATCGACATCAAACTCTCGGCCTGTGGCAGGGTTCTGGGAAAACCATCAAAGACAAATCCGTGGCCGCCGTGCAAGCGCAACCAATCTTCAATAAGTTCAACGATAATTTTGTCCGAAACCAAACCTCCGTGCTGGATGACTTCAGCGGTCTCTTCTCCCAAAGGCGTCCCGAGATCTCTTTCGCGCCGTAGAATCGCGCCCGGCGAAGTGACGGGGATACCGAATTGGCGCGTAATCATTTCTGCCTGGGTCCCTTTTCCGGAACCCGGTGCGCCCAAAAGAACGAGTCGTCTTTTCACCTATCGGCCGTAAAGGAAAATGGCGACCCCGGCGATAACGAGCGCGGCGATGCCGACATAAAGCCACATAAGGGTGCCGCTCGCCGCCGCTTCCCCGCGACTGTAAGAAGCGCGATCGAACGATCGTCCGCGAATGCGACCCTTGCGCAAGAACCCGTCGTAATGCCGTTGAATTAAATGTGTCTCCACCTGTCGCATGGTATCGAGCATTACGCCAACAATGATCAACAAACTCGTGCCGCCGAAAAATTGCGCGGTGATGGTCGGAACGTTCAGTCCCTGGCTCATAAGGCTGGGCAGAACCGCTATTAACGTAAGAAAAACCGCTCCGGCGAACGTGAGTCGCGTCATGGTGAAATCAAGAAAATCGGAGGTTGGTTTTCCAGGTCGCACCCCGGGAATGTAACCACCGTATTTCTTTAGGTCGTCCGCGATTTGAACTGCGTCGCAACCCAGAAATAACTGAAGAAGAAGATCATGCCGGCAAGGACGACGTAATGCGGCCATCCGTTGGAAAGCGCGCTGGCGATCTTCGCAGCCGTCGGACTATTTTTGAATGCGAAGCCAACGATCGTAGTTGGGAAAAGAAGCAGCGCCCAGGCAAAAATAATTGGCATCACCCCTGCGTAATTCACTTTCAATGGCATGTACTGCGTCTGCCCGCCGTACATTTTTCGCCCGACAACACGCTTTGCGTACTGGACCGTGATCTTGCGAACACCTTGCGTAATCGCAATTACTGCCGCGATGACAATAAACAGGAAAGCCACCATGAGCACGAGAATCGCCGGGTTGACCTGACTGGTTCCCGTTTGCGCTGACGGCACAAAGGTCTTCCACGCTTGCGCCAATGCAGCGGGCAGCCGCGCGACAATGCCGATTGTGATGATGAGCGAGATTCCGTTGCCAATCCCGCGCTCGGTGATTTGGTCACCCAGCCACATCAAAAAAAGTGTGCCGGTCGTAAGCGAGATCACCGTCACAATTCGAACAATTCGAAATGTCCAGCCAAGATCATCCACCAGAGGAATGCCGACACTCCTGATTGTGTCCGTGATCCCCGGGAGCATCGTATGATACGATTCCGGGTGCTGAAATGATAGCGCCAGCAGGTAACCCTGAAAAATGCACAGCCCGAGGGTGGCGTAACGCGTCAACTGCATGATCTTCTGTCGCCCGCCATCTTCGCGCGCCATTCTTCCGAGTTGCGGAATCACTGCAGTGAGCAGCTGCATCATAATCGACGCACTGATGTAAGGCATAATGCCCAGGGAGAAGATGGCGCAATTTTCCAGCGCCCCGCCGCTGAACAGATTGAAAAGCGCCGCGACGCCGCCTCCGGTTTTGTCAGACGCAGTTCGGAACCATTCCTGCAGCACCGCCTGGTTGACTCCCGGAGTCGTGATCGCTGCGCCTAAACGCACAATCACAATTACTGCCAGCGTAAATAAAACGCGCCGGCGCAATTCCGGTATCTTGACCGTGTTTAAAAACGCCGAAACCATTCGCTAAATGTGGAGCATCCCGGCCGCGCAGCTAACTCTTCCCCGATGTTTTCTTTTTCGCTCGCGACTTCGCTTTAGCCGGTGCTTTTTTTGTCGATCGGTTCTTCGTGTTCACCTCGCGCAGCGCTTCCTGCTCCGCTGAATCAGGAGCTCCACGGGAGACCGTTTGGTCTCGCACTCGGCCGTCGCGCAACGTAATCGTTCCGCCGGCCTTCTCAATTTTTTCCCGAGCAACCGCGCTGATTTTGTCGGTTTCGACCTTCAGGCCGTGCTTTAACTCGCCGTCGCCCAGGATCTTTATGCCCGCAACATGGCCGCGCACGAGCTTCGATTCGCGCAGCAGTCGCTCGTTTACGACTGTGCCAGCTTCGAACCCATTGAGATCATCAAGATTCACGATCGCGTACTGCTTATGAAAGGCCGCGTTGTTAAATCCACGTTTTGGCAATCGTCGAATCAGCGGCATTTGGCCGCCTTCGAACCCGAGCCGAATGCTCCCGCCGGAGCGCGCTTTTTGTCCCTTATGGCCCTTGCCGCTCGTCTTTCCATGTCCTGAACTCTCACCACAACCAAGGCGTTTGACCCGATGTCGCGAGCCAGGACGCGGCCGCAAGTTATGAAGATGCATCATGATTGCTCACCTTTCCATCACCGGGCCGAATCCCACGCACTTTTAGAATTTCATCGCGCCGGCGCAATGCTCGGAGCGCTTCAATCGTGGCTTTAACCACGTTTGCGTGATTGCTTGAACCAAGCGACTTCGCAAGCACATCACGGATGCCAGCTGCTTCAACCACCGCGCGCACTCCGCCGCCAGCAATCACACCTGTGCCCGGTGAAGCGGGTCGCAACAGGACACGACCACCGCCGTATTGGCCGATCGTCTCGTGTGGAATCGTATTTTCATGCAGTGAAACCTTCTCCATCGCTTTTCGCGCTGCTTCCGAAGCTTTGCGAATCGCCTCCGAGACCTCGTTCGCCTTGCCAAATCCACAGCCAACCCTCCCATCGTGGTCTCCGGCCACAATTAACGCGCTGAAACTAAAACGTCGCCCGCCTTTCACCACTTTCGCACAGCGATTGATGAAAACGACCTTTTCGGTCGTATCGCCTTTGGCTGCCGGAGTTCTATCGATGTTGCGCGAGTCGGGTCGCCTGCCTGAAGGTGTATAAGCCATGAATTAAAATTTTAAACCGCCTGCGCGCGCTGCATCCGCCAAAGCTTTCACTTTTCCGTGATAAAAAAAACCGCCCCGATCAAAAACAACGCGATCGAGTTTCTTCTTAAGCAGACGTCTTAAGCAGACGTTCCGCGATCACTTTGCCAATCTTTTCCGCGGCAGCTCGGTTGGCCGCGGATTTATCTGTGCCGACCAAGGAGCTTTCAGTCGTCGATGCAGCAGCCAGCGTGCGACCAGCATCATCGTCGATAACCTGAGCGTAAACGTGTTTACCGGAAAAATGGACGGCGAGACGGGGCCGTTCCGCTGTGCCGGCAACTTTTTTCCTGATCCGCTGATGGACGCGCTGACGCGCGAGCTTACGAGTCGTGGTCATACTTACTGAACCGTTTTGCCTTCCTTGCGCCGAACCTGCTCGCCCGCGTAACGCACGCCTTTGCCCTTGTACGGCTCCGGCGGATAGAAGCGGCGGATGTCCGCCGTTACCTGGCCAACTAATTTTTTGTCAATGCCTTGGATCGTGATCTTGGTGCTGTCTGCTACGGTAATTTTAATTTCCTTTGGGATCGAAAATGGAACTGGGTGGGAAAACCCGAGATTTAAATTGAGCGTCGACCCTTGCACGGCAGCCTTGAAACCGACTCCTTCGATCTCAAGTTGTTTGGTAAAGCCTTCGCTGACGCCCTGTACCATGTTGTGCACGAGACTTCGTGAAAGTCCGTGCAATGCCTTCACGCTCCGCGTCTCTGCTTCGCGCGCCAATGAAACGCGATTGTCTTTCACGCTTGCTTTAATATCGCGCGGCAGTCTCCAGCTCAGTTTTCCTTTCGGTCCTTCTACGGAAACCGCTCCGTCGTTGTCGATGTTGACCTTGACCTTCTCCGGAATCTCGACTGCTTTATTTCCGATTCGTGACATAAAATAATTCACCAGACGTAGGCCAGCAGCTCTCCGCCAACCTTTTGCTTCTTGGCTTCGCGCCCCGATAAAACACCGCGCGGGGTGGATAGAATCGCCAATCCCATGCCCCCGAGCACTCGCGGGACTTCATCCGCGCCGACGTACCGGCGTAATCCTGGCCGGCTCACCCTTCGCAGGCCTGTAATCGCACTCACGCGGTTCGCCAGTTTGTTCGTGATCTTAATTCGCGGATGTGCATCGCTCGTCTCGATCGAATAGTCCGAGATGTAGCCTTCGTCCTTCAAGATCCGGGCAATCTCCGCCTTGATCTTCGAGTAGGGGATAAACATTTCGGTCTTCTGCGCGCGCGTGCCGTTGCGGACACGCGTTAGAAAATCGGCAATTGGATCGGTAACAGGGCTCATCAAATCAGGGAATCGGTTGCGCAACGGGCTTCCTTGCCCGGTCGCTGAACGGCATTCCCATTTCGCTCAAGAGCGATTTGGCTTCCTCATCCGTTCGTGCCGTCGTGACGATAGTAACATCAAATCCGATGTTGCGCTTGATTTTATCGAGCTCGACTTCAGGAAAAATCGATTGATCGGAAATTCCGAGCGTGTAGTTGCCCTGATTGTCAAAACAGCGCGGCGAGACGCCGCGAAAATCGCGAATACGCGGGAGCGCTGCCTTAATGAAGCGCTCGAGAAATTCATACATGCGCTCGCCGCGCAACGTTACTTTGGCTCCGATCGCCTGCGATTTTCGTAGCTTAAAATTTGAAATGCTTTTCTTGGCAAGGGTCTCCACCGGGCGTTGCCCCGTGATCAAGGCTAGTTCCGCCTTTGCCTCCTCCAGCGCCTGTTTCACGTCCGATTGCGAGCCAACGGAAGTGTTAATCACCACTTTCTCGACCTTCGGGACCTGGTGAACGTTTTTATACTGATGCTGCTTTTGCAGGGCCGGCATGACTCGCTCTTTATAATCGCGATAAAATTCGTTTTCCATTTTCTGAATGGGTTAGGTTTTCTTTTTCTCTTTTTTCGCTTTTGATTTCTCGCCTTTCGCCGGCTTCCCATCACGCTCGATCAGTCTGACGTTGGAAATGTGAATCGGACCTTCGCGTTCCGCGATCTTGCCACTTGGGTTGTCCTGCGACTTTCGCAGGTGCTTCTTAATAATGCGCACGCCTTCCACCAACACACGCTGCTTCTGTGGAAGCACCGCGAGGATTTTCCCCGAGGAACCACGAAAGTTTCCCGAGATCACTTCGACCTGATCGCCCTTCCTTACGTGACACTTGATCCGGTTCATAAAACCTCCGGAGCAAGCGAGACAATTTTCATGAAATTGCGCTCACGCAATTCGCGCGCCACCGGTCCGAAAATGCGCGTGCCCCGCGGATTCAAGTCTTTATCGATAATCACGATTGCATTGTTATCGAAGCGCAGGAGAGAGCCATCTTCGCGCCGGATCGGCTGTTTCGTGCGAACGAGAACAGCGCGCACCACCTCGCCCTTCTTTACCGTTCCGGTCGCGCTAGCTTCCTTGACATTTGCTGTGATCACATCGCCGATTCCGGCAGAACGGGTGGACTTGCCGATCACGCCGATCATCGTCGCCATGCGGGCGCCGCTATTGTCTGCAACATCAAGTCTGGATCGAATTTGCACCATAAAATTGACAATTTATTCGCGAATCATTCGGAGCTACTTTTGGACGACTTCCACCAATCGCCAGCGCTTTAGTTTGCTCAACGGCCGTGTTTCCATAATGCGGACCATGTCGCCCGTCTTTGCTTTGTTTTCCTCGTCGTGCGCATAAAACTTTTTTTTCTGGTTGACGATTTTTCCGAACTTCGGATGTGGAACGCGCGTGACCGTCCTCACTACAATCGTTTTGTTCATGTCGCTCGAAATCACTTCTCCAGTGCGCGTTTTCCGCGAACCGCGGGTCACGGATGCAGGCAGCGGGGGGGGTTGAGCAATAGATTGTTGATTTTGTTCGGTCATAAAATTTATTTTTTCGCCTCCGCCGCGCGTTTCGAGAGCACAGTTTCAATTCGCGCTACGTCGCGCCGTAGCAGGCGCAGCCGGCTTGGCTGCTCGAGCTGACCACTCTGCTGTTGCAAACGCAGGTGCAGACTTTCCTGGCGGAAATCGCGCCGTTTGGTTAGCAACTCGTCCGTGCTCAGTTCGATAATTTCCTTCATTTTCATGGTTTCGCTTTCGTTAGGCGGCGGCGACATGGTGCCGACCCAGAAACTTCGTGCGCACTGGCAATTTGTCCGCTGCCAACCGAAGAGATTCACGCGCGACGGACTCGGACACACCGTCCAGTTCAAACAAAATGTTGCCCGGCCGCACCGTCGCGACCCAATGTTCGGGTTGGCCCTTGCCTTTGCCCATGCGGGTTTCTGGCGGACGGGAGGTAACCGATTTATCGGGAAAGATGCGGATCCACAGCTTGCCTTTGCGCTTCATATTGCGGGTAAGGGCCACACGCGCGGCTTCGAGCTGCGTGTTGGTGATCCAGGCCCGCTCGAGTGTCTGTAAACCGAACTCGCCAAAATCGATTCTGAGGTTGCGCGAAGCTGTCCCCTTGCGACTCCCCCGCTGGGACTTGCGATACTTCACTCGTTTCGGCATCAATGGCATGGCGATTTCTCCTTAAACTTGCTCAGGAATTGGCAGCGGTGGTGGTGGCGCTGGCGGAGCGGCCGGTTGAGCGGGTGCTTCTTCTTTCTTACAGATCCAACATTTCACGCCGATCTTGCCGTAAACTGTATTGGCTTCGGCGAAACCATAATCAATTCCCGTCCGAAGCGTGTGCAGGGGAACCTTGCCCTCGCGATACCATTCCGAGCGCGAGATCTCAGCGCCGTTGAGACGTCCCGAACAACGGAGCCGAATCCCCTCCGCACCAAAATCCATCGCCGTCTGCACCGCTTTTTTCATCGCGCGCCGATACGCAATGCGACGCTCAATTTGTAAAGCAACATTTTCCGAGACCAGCTGCGCGTCGAGCTCTGGCGATTTGATTTCCTGGATATCGATTTTGATTTGTTTGCCTTGCGCCATTTTCGAAATCTCTTCCGTCATCTTCTCAATTTCCGCGCCTTTACGTCCGATCACGATCCCAGGACGCGCCGTGAAAATCGTGACGCGAATGCTGTTCCACGCACGCTCGATGACAATTTTTGAGACAGCGGCGAACTGCAGTTTCTTCTTTACGTAATTACGAATCTCGAGATCACTATGCAGGAATCCCGGTAAGTCCTGCGGCGACGCGTACCAGCGCGAGCGCCAGTCCCGATTCACGCCGAGGCGGAAGCCAATCGGATTAACTTTTTGTCCCATAAACTACCTTTTCGCTTTCTTCTTCCGGCTCTTGCCTTTGGCGCCGGTTTTCGACGCCGTTGCCGACCTTTCGCTCGTCTCGCCGGCTGTTGCCTGCTTCTTGGAGTCCTTCTTTTCTTGTTCTCGCTTCGCTTTTTTCGTTTCCCGCGTTTCGATCGGAATCTCATCGCTCAGCACGATACGAATATGGCTTGTCCGCTTTAAGATGCGGCTGCCGCTGCCGCGGGCCCTCGGCATCAGCCGCTTTAGGGTTGGTCCTTCGCCGACAATCGCCTCCTTCACCACCAAGCCGTCCGGTTTAAGATTGGCGTTGTTCTCTGCGTTGGCGATCGCGCTCTTGAGGGTTTTGCCGATTAGAAATGCCGCTTTCTTCGGAGTGAAAGCGAGCACATCGAGTGCCGCCGAAACCGGCAGACCTTGGATCTCACGCGTAACTTCGCGCACTTTGAACGGCGAAATCCGCGCATACTTATATATCGACCTAACTTCCATTATTTTAAAGTCACATTGGGTTGCGCATCCACCTGGAGGCGGTCGCCCACTTTTATTTTTTCCTTCTCCGAATCCATTTCTTGAATCACTGCACCGCAAATTTTCTGACGCACATCGACCACTCGCAATGTCGCAATTTTGCGGTCATCGCGCATGACACGCATCGGCATTCCAATTTTCACACCTTGTTTTTCGCCAAGGTTGCCGACCACAAATGACCACTCTTCCTTCATGCTGATCACACTTCCATCCATCAAGCTTGGCCGCGCCGAATCCGGCGCGTTTCTCGATTTTGTGGCGACTTGGTTCGTGCTACGCAATTGCGTTTCCACGTCCATCCGGGCTTGGGCATCGCCGCTCTGGGATGTTTTCAAATAACGCAACATCGCCTCGTTCAGCTGCAACATCTGATCGCGATAAGCGTCGCGTTCTTTCTGTGCCAGCTGAAGATCGCTTACCGCCGAGAGCAAGCGTTGCTCCAGCTTCGAGCGATCTTTGTTCACTGAAGCCAGACCTAGCGCTTCCATTCGCAATTCCAAATCGGAATACTTGCGGCGAAACAACTCCGCCTCCGCGTTCGATTCCGCCAGACTGCCCGTCAAACTTCTGAGCGATTCCTGCTCGATCGACAACTGCTTTCGCAATTGATCGTTCTGAGCGAGCAATGTCTCGGCGGTCACTGCCTGTTCCGCGTTTTCAATTTTGGATTCTGACAAAGAACTATCTCCCTCTGCCGCCAGCCTTCCAGCCAGCATTACGCAGCCCATCATTAACAAAGTTGAGAATTGGAAGCTGAGAGTTGAGGCATTGTTTCCTCGACTTTTTCTCTCAACGCTCAATTCTCAACCCTCAACTATTTGGTTACCTTCGCCGTGTGCGAACCGTGTTTCTTGAACACACGCGTCGGTGAAAATTCACCGAGCTTATGACCGACCATGTTCTCGGTGATGAAAACGGAACTAAAAGTCTTTCCGTTGTGCACCAAGAACGTGTGCCCAACAAAATCCGGCGTCACCATCGAGCGCCGCGACCAGGTTTTGATCGGTTTTTTTGCGCTCGAGTTGTTCATCTTGTCGATCTTCTCCAAAAGATGCGACTCGACGAAGGGTCCTTTCTTCAACGATCTTGCCATAAAAATCAAATTACTTTTTGCGCCGGCGCTCGAGAATGAAACGATCGCTCGGCTTGTGTTTGCTGCGAGTCTTAAATCCTTTGGCGAGTTGTCCCCATGGACTGACCGGGTGATGCCGGCCGCCGCCACCCTTCGATTTCCCCTGGCCGCCGCCCATCGGGTGATCGATCGGGTTCATCGCCATGCCGCGCACATGTGAGCGCCGTCCACGCCAGCGAGTCCGACCCGCTTTGCCGCTGGAAACGTTCATATGATCGACGTTGCCAACTTGGCCTACTGTTGCATACGCGTTCTCATGGATGCGACGAATTTCACCGGAGGGCAATTTCACCAGCGCGTAGCCGCCTTCGCGGTTGTTCAGCGTCGCTTGCTGGCCGGCACTGCGCGCAATCTGTCCACCACGGCCCGGTGTTAATTCGATATTGTGAATGTTAGTTCCAAGCGGAATTGAACGTAACGGAAGCGCATTTCCTAAGTCAGGTGCAATATCGTCCCCAGCCGCGACTGTCGATCCAACGCGCAGGCCATCCGGCGCCAGAATATAACTCAGATCGCCGTCCGCATATTTAATCAGAGCGATCCGCGCGGAGCGGTTCGGATCGTACTCGATACCAACCACCTCTGCTGCAACCCCGCGTTTGCGGCGTTTGAAATCGACCTTGCGATACTTTTGCTTGTGCCCGCCACCGATGTGCCGCGAAGTCATCCGGCCATTATTATTGCGTCCGCCGGTCTTCTTTTTCGCCTCGACGAGACGTTTTGCCGATCTCCACTTCGTGATTTCCCCAAAACCAGGAAGTGATTTGAACCGCAGCGTCGGCGTAAGCGGGCGGAAGGTTTTCAGGGCCATAACTAAACTAGGTCGATTTTTTCTCCTTGTTTCAGCGTCACGATCGCCTTTTTCCAATGCGGCTTGCGTCCATAATCGGCGCGACGTTCCCGTTTCTTTTTGCCGGCGTAATTACAAGTGTTTACATCGACAACTTTCTTTTGGAACAAGCGTTCGATCGCATTCTTGATCTGAATTTTGTTCGCACGCGGACTGACACGGAAGACATACTTATTTTGCTTCTCGCTCATGAGCGTTGACTTTTCCGTCAACGATGCGGTTTGAATGATCTGGGACGGCTCGTTCATCGGGTCCTTTCCGCCAGGCGTTCGAGCGCCTTGTGTGTGACGAGAATTTTTTCGAATGCGAGCAGTTGCTCGGTATTTACATCAGCAGCAGTCGCGAGCTTCACCGGTTTGACGTTGCGCGCCGACTTGACTGTGGTTTGATCAAATGCGTCGGAAACCAGCAAGACCTTCCGTGCATCCGTTTGTTTTTTCAGCAACGCAAGGAATGACTTCGTTTTCATTTCCGGCAGTTCGAACTTGTCGATGGTCAAGACGTCGCCGGCTTTGATTCGCTCGCTTAGCGCCTTTTGAAAAGCGAGACGCCGCACGGATTTTGAAATCTTTTTGGAATAATCGCGTGGCTTAGGGCCGAAAACGACTCCGCCACCACGCCAGATCGGCGAGGATTTATAACCGGCTCGCGCGCGCCCGGTTCCTTTCTGCCGCCATGGCTTTGCCCCGGACAGATTCACTTCGGCTTTCGTTTTTGTATTGGCCGATCCGGAACGGCGAGCCGCGCGCATCGCCACGATCGAGTCATGAACAGCCTGCGTTCCCCGTCCATCTTCGATCAGATCGATCTTCGCTTCTTTCGCCGCAGCTTTGGTTAGAACTTTCGCGCTCATTGTCTCGCTGCCACTGGTTTCTTAATCGCCGGACGAATCACCACATAGCTTCCAGTCGCTCCGGGAACGGCACCGCTGATCAAAATCACTTTTTCCGCTTCACGGACCTGCATGACCTGAAGATTCTGAACGGTCACGCGCTCGTCGCCGAGGTGGCCCGGCATGCCCATGTTTTTCCAAATCCGTCCCGGAGTGGAACGGTTGCCGACGGCACCGATGCGTCGATGGGTTTTAGAACCGTGCGCGGCGCCCTGCCCGTGGAAGTTATGTCTTTTCATCACGCCCTGAAACCCTTTCCCCTTCGACCGGCCGATTACATCGACATAGTCACCCGCCTGAAATTGCGTGACGCTTAAATTGATTTCGCCTTCCGGTGAGTCAGCATCGAGACGAAATTCGCGGACGAATTTCTTCGGCTCGACCCCAGCCTTTTTGAATTCGCCCAGCAGCTGCCTGGTGACCCGCGATTCCTTCTGGACATCGAATCCTACTTGCACAGCCGAATAGCCCTCGTTTTCTGCCGTCAAGCGACGCAGCAAAACATTATCGCCCGCCGCGATTACGGTCACGGGACGCAACCGGCCATTGGCGTCGTAGACGCTGGTCATGCCGATTTTTTGTCCGAGAAGTCCAATGCTCATGATCGTGGGCTTGCAAGTATTTCAGAAGCGCCTCCGCTTAAATCTTAATCGTAATATCAACACCCGCAGGCAAATTCAGCTTCTTCAATTCATCTACTGTCTTCGAGGTCGGCTCGATGATATCGAGCAAACGTTTGTGCGTGCGGATTTCAAATTGATCCATCGATTTTTTGTCGACATGCGGAGAGCGATTCACCGTAAATTTCTCGATCAAGGTCGGTAACGGAATCGGTCCGGCCACGCGTGCACCCGTGCGCTTGGCAGTCTCGACGATGTCGATAGCGGATTGATCAAGCATGCGATGATCGAATGCCTTTAAACGAATCCGGATCCGCTGGCCGTTGCTCATTTCGTCTCCTTTTGATCGAGAATCGCCGGAACCAGGTTCGGAGGCACTGGTTGGAAATGTGATGGCTCCATCGAGTAACTCGATCGGCCTTTGGAGAGCGACCGGATGGCAGTTGCATAACCGAACAACTCGGCAAGCGGAACTTCCGCGTGAATGATCGCGAGATTACCGCGCGTTTCGATGCTGCTAATACTGCCTCGACGGCGGCTCAAGTCGCCGCAAATGTCGCCCTGAAATTCTTCCGGCGTGATATTTTCGACCTTCATGATCGGCTCGAGCAAAATCGGTTTGCCCTGTTTGAAACCATCTTTCATGGCAAAAATCGCCGCCAGTTTGAAAGCGAGCTCGCTGGAATCGACTTCGTGGAAGCTTCCATAAACGATGTCCACTTCGACATCGACCACGGGATAACCGCCGAGAACACCGTTTAGAATCGCTTCGTCAATGCCTTTTTTGACCGCGGGAATGTATTCACGCGGTATAACGCCGCCCACGATCTTGTTTTCCACTACCAAACCTGTGCTGCGAGCCCCCGGACGCACATCAACCTCGACGTGTCCGTACTGACCGCGACCACCCGATTGCTTGATCAACTTGCCTACGCCGTGCGCACTTGTCGTGATCGTTTCGCGATAAGCGATTTGCGGTTTGCCCGCGTTGGCGTCCACTTTGAATTCGCGGAACATGCGGTCGCGAATAATTTCGAGGTGCAACTCGCCCATGCCGGCGATAATCGTTTGGCCGGTGTCTTCATGCGTGTAAACGCGAAAAGTAGGATCTTCTTCCGCCAGGCGCTGCAATGCGATCCCCATTTTTTCCTGATCCAGCTTCGTTTTGGGCTCGATGGCCATTGAAATGACCGGATCGGGAAACGACGGCGGCTCAAGAAGGATTGGATGATCTTCATCGCACAAAGTATCGCCGGTCGTAATGTTCTTAATGCCGACGATCGCCGCTATGTCGCCCGAGTAACATGTCTCAATGTCCTCGCGTTTATCGGCTTGGATCTGAATCAAACGTGAAATGCGTTCGCGTTTGTTTGTGCGCGGATTGTAAACCGTGTCGCCTTTCGACAGTGTGCCGGAGTAAACGCGGAAGAACACGAGTTTGCCGACAAACGGGTCGCTCCAAAGTTTAAATGCCAGAGAACAGAATTTTCCGTTGTCGTCCGTTCGAGCCTCCATCGGTTCGTGCGAATCGGGGTCCATGCCTTTGGCCGGCGGAATATCGAGAGGGCTTGGGAGGTAATCGACTACCGCATCGACCAGGTACTGCACGCCCTTATTCTTGAGTGCCGAACCGGCGACCACCGGAACAAACTTATTCGCAATCGTTTGACGGCGAATGCCCGCTTTCAACAGCTCCGGTGTAACCGGTTTTTCTTCGAGAACAACCTCCGCAACTTCGTCGTCGAGATTTGAAATTTGCTCGACCAGATCGTGATAAGCCTTGTCGACAAGATCGACATATTCTTTTGGAACGTCAGCAAGTTCATATGTCGATCCAAGCTGATCGCTGTCCGAATAAATGACCGCTTTCTTATTAATTACGTCGATCTGGCCTTTGAACTGATCTTCTTTTCCCAACGGAAGCAAAATCGGCCAGGCGTTTGCGCCAAGTTTTTGGCGCATGCTGTTGATCGACATCTTAAAGTCAGCACCGACGCGGTCCATCTTGTTGATGAACCCAATGCACGGGACATTGTATTTCGTTGCCTGTCGCCAAACGGTTTCTGATTGCGGCTGCACGCCCGCCACGGCATCGAAGACCGCAATCGCTCCATCGAGCACTCGGAGCGACCGCTCGACTTCTGCGGTGAAATCGACATGACCAGGCGTGTCGATAATATTGATGCGCTGCTTGATTCCTTCGAAAATCTTGTAGACGCCTTCTTCTTTCCGTTGCGTCCACGCGCAGGTCGTCGCCGCGGATGTAATCGTGATGCCGCGTTCGCGCTCCTGTTCCATCCAGTCGGTCACAGTGGTGCCTTCATGCACCTCACCGATTTTGTGGATCATGCCGGTGTAGAACAGCACGCGCTCCGTCAGAGTTGTCTTGCCGGCGTCAATGTGGGCAGCGATTCCAATATTCCGCGTCCGCTCGAGCGGAAACTTGCGATTCGGCGAATTCGGATTTTTCGTGACAGGTTTTTGTTCGAGCGTAGCAGGCATGGTCTTTACCAGCGGAAATGCGCAAACGCGCGGTTTGCTTGCGCCATTTTGTGTGTGTCTTCGCGCTTCTTGATCGCGTTACCCTGGCCCGAAGCCGCATCTTTGATCTCATGCGCCAGCGCCTCGGCCATCGGCATACTGCGGCGGTTGTCCGCGTACTGCACGATCCAACGCATGGCCAGTGAGACTTGACGCGCCGGCGCCACTTCCATCGGCACCTGATAAGTCGCACCACCCACCCGTCGCGATTTCACTTCCAGGCGCGGCCGAACGTTTTCCAGCGCTTTGTTTAAGACTTCGAGCGGATCGACCGAATCGGAACCTTCGCGCGATTTATCGATCGCCGTGTAAACGATCCGCTCGGCAAGCGATTTCTTGCCCCGCTTCATCACCGTGGAAATCAGACGTGCGACCGCCGGACTCCCGTATCGGGAATCGACGCGCTCCTCTTTTTTGTAAACTTTCCGCCGCCGTGACATTGTTGATTTTCCTATCCAAAATTATTTCTTTTCTGCCTCTTCCTTCGCTGCCGCTTTCGGTGCAGCCTCCTTCGCTGCGCCACCCTTCGGTCGTTTCGCTCCATATTTGGACCGACTCCGGCGACGTCCATCGACGCCCAGACTGTCGAGCGTCCCGCGCACGATGTGATAGCGCACGCCTGGTAAATCTTTCACGCGCCCTCCGCGCACGAGCACGATCGAGTGCTCCTGCAAGTTGTGCCCTTCGCCCGGAATGTAGGCAATCACTTCCTGGCCGTTCGTCAAGCGCACCTTCGCTACCTTGCGCAGGGCGGAATTGGGCTTCTTCGGCGTGCGCGTCATTACCTGCACGCACACACCGCGTCGCTGCGGACAGTCAGTCAGGGCCGGTGACTTTGATTTCACCGACACCTTCCGACGTCCTTTGCGAATCAGCTGATTAATCGTAGGCATTTTTCTGTAATAAAGCGCCGCCCGAGATTGTGATCCGGGCGACAAAAAACCCGCTCAGGCCGCGTAATAAACTCTCACGCGCCTGTGCGGTGAGCGCGAAATATAGAGGGAAAATTCGCTGCCGCAAAGGATATTTTGCGCGGGAAATCCAAATCTGCTTGCGACCTGGTTGCGCTTCAGGAACGTGATCCGCAATGTTTGATTTGCTGGCAACTGATCCTCGATCAAAAGCACGGCGGGGGCGGTTGACTACTCCACACGGCATCATTGAAACGCCGGCATTTATTCCCGTCGGGACGCAAGGCAGCGTGAAAGCAACGAGTCCGCGCGAACTGCGCGAACTAAATGCAGAGATCATTCTCGGAAATACCTATCATCTTTTCGTTAGGCCAGGCCTCGAAGTGATCCGGCATTTCCGCGGACTACACAAATTCATGAATTGGAACGGACCGATCCTGACCGATAGCGGTGGTTACCAGATTTTTTCGCTCGCCAAATTGCGCAAGATTACTGAGGAAGGCGTGCATTTTCAAAATCATGTTAACGGAACACCGGCGTTTATCAGTCCGGAAATCGCGATGGAGATTCAAATGACACTCGGTAGCGATATTGCGATGGTGCTCGACGAATGTGCTCCATATCCGTGTGAATACGATTACGCGGCGCGCAGCGCGGAAATGACGGCCCGCTGGGCGACACGATGCAAAAGATGGAGAGAAGAAAACATCCAGCATCCAACATCGAACATCCAACATCCAACGATAGAGTCTGAACAACCCGCAATCCGACACCCGCAATCCGACATCGAGTGTCAGCTTCTCTTCGGAATCGTTCAGGGCGCGACGTTTCAGGATTTGCGCAGATTAAACGCGCAGGCCATTGTCGATCTTGATTTCGATGGCTACGCGATCGGCGGAGTGAGCGTAGGCGAGCCGGAACAGGAAATGATGCGCGCGGTTGAATCGGCCGAACCATGTTTGCCCAAACAGAAACCGCGTTACGCGATGGGTCTCGGCACGCCGCCCCAGCTGTTGGAAATGATCGCGCGGGGAATGGACATGTTCGATTGCGTTTTGCCGACACGCCTGGCGCGCAACGGCACCGCGTTCACCGCAAGCGGTACGATCAATTTAAAAAACGCCGAGTTCGCACTGGATAAGAGCCCAATCGAAGATAACTGCGCATGTCCAACTTGTCGCGAATTCGCTCGTGGATATGTCCGCCATCTTATTAAGGCCGAAGAAATTCTCGGATTGCGACTGATCACATTGCACAACTTGCATTTTTATCTCGATCTGATGAGGCAAGCCCGCGCCGAAATAGAAAAGGGAACGTTCAACGAATTTCGAAAGCGTTTTGTTTCAAATTATAAGACCCGGGATGCCGATGTTGCGATGGTCTAGCGGCGGCTGTCCTCAGCCGCAAGGTTAGATCTGCGCACCAGGACACGCGCCTCTACAACAACCGGCAAAGAAGAAATTGCAGCAGCCGCTATCGGGTTTAAGGTGCGCTCTCCGATCCCTGCAATATGCTCCACGTTTTCCTAGCACAGGCACAAAGTCCCCCTCCCAGTGGTCCCGGTGGCGGTATCGGGTTTTTTGTGCCGTTCATTTTCATCTTCATCATTATGTACTTTGTGATGTTCCGGCCGCAGAAAAAGCGCCAGGAACAACAGCAAAAATTGATTGCGAGTTTAAAGACCGGCGATCGTGTGGTGACGAACGGCGGCATACACGGGCTTGTCTCCAACGTGAAGGACACGACTGTAATTGTAAAGGTGGCCGATAACGTGAAGATCGAGATTGAAAAATCGGCGGTCACTACCGTGCTAAAATCAGCGGAGGGTTAGAGGGTTAAACAGTTGAGGAGTTGAAGCGATGAGCAAGATCGACAATCCGTAATCGACAATCCGCAATCCGCAATCAAAGTGACTCCCGCGCTTACATTTTTCATTGGACTGGTCATGCTTGTCCTCTTTGGTTGGTATTTCGCGACCGATCAGGGCCTGCGAAAGCGTCTGCTCGCATTAACGCTGACCGTTTTGCTCGTCATCTTCAGCATAGTCACGATCTGGCCGCCCGAGAAAAAGATCGCGCTCGGCCTCGACATTCAAGGTGGCACCTCTTTCCTCATTCGCTTGATGAAAGGGGATAAGGACGTGACCAAGGGCATGCTCGACCAAGCTGTCGAAGTCATTCGCAAACGGGTAGATTATTTTGGCGCGAGCGAACCGATTATCAGTCCGGTCGGGAATGATCGCATCCTTGTCCAAATCCCGGGACTCGACACTGCAAAAATTCAGGAAGCGCGCGATCAACTCTCACGTGTCGCGAAGCTCGAATTCCGTTTGGTTTACCCCGATGGCGGGGAACGGTTGCGAGCGATCGATGCCGGCAAGGAAGTGATCCCGCCGGAATACCGCATTGAGACATACCAAATGCGGGCGGAAGGAAACGAGAAGCCGAAGGAAGAACGGCTGCTGGTGAAAAAGAAAGCTGACCTCGGCGGCGATCGGGTTTCAGGATCGAACGCTTATTACGGCAACGAGGGTTGGACGGTGCAATTGAAGTTCGACAGCGAGGGCGCCAA
>QHOQ01000056.1 GCA_003219355.1 Verrucomicrobiota bacterium | reverse complement strand
TTTTCCAGGTACTTTTTTCAATCTGATTTCGGGATTGAGTACTGCGACGGATCGGCAGGACCAGAACGAAAAACAAAGATGCACACAAAGCGTCCAGTAGGTAGACAAGAGGGAACCCGATGTGCGCAACCAGCAAGCCGCTAATAGCCGGGCCGACAACCGATCCAACTTGAAAAACGCTGTTATTCCAAGTGACGGCGTTCGCAAACGCATCGCGCGAAACCAGCGTCGGAAAAAACGAGCTCCGCGCCGCCCAACTGAATGTGCGCGCCGTCCCTCCGATAAAAAGAAGCAGATAAATCAGCGGAATTGAAGCATCATCGAAATGGAACGCTGGGTGATGTCGCTCGAAAATCGTCGCGATCGCCGCCAGCCCGCGATTACCTTCCCGCAACGCGGCGACTGGAGGAATGGAAAGATGTTTCCAAGAAACCAGCGCCAAGGCCGCGGATGCGAGCGCGCTAAAGATCTGCGAGACGAGGATAATGCGCTTTCGACTGAATCGATCTGCCAAATGCCCGGCCGGTAGCGACAGAGTCACGACTGGCACTGCGATGACCAACTCGACCAGGCCCAGGGCCGTCGCGGAATGCGTGCGCGCGTAAAGCTCCCATTCTACCGCGACGGCGAGCATTTGGCGACCGGTGATCGAGAGTAAGTTCCCTGCTGTGAACAGGCTGAAGCCGCCGAATCGGAATGCCGAATACGGATCATGCTCCCGCAGCTCCGCTCCTATCGGTCGGGTAAGCGCGGGACGTTGACCTCGCGGCGATTCGTATGGCCTCGGGTCGGTTGATGGCGGCATGCTCGAGTGCGCGTCCGTTCGGACACGCGCAGAAGACTTTAGATTGAGCAAACGCTACCGCAACGCGTTCAGCTCAAATTATTCGGGATAGATCGAGAAGCCTCCGCCCAGCCGTCGAATGACAAAAAACCGGTAGCGCTTCCGCCGGCAAAATTGTGCAAAAAAGCGCGGATTTTTCTTTCCTTCAGTAAATCGGCTGCCGTAAAGTCGGCGGCTCCAGGAATAATGGATAACATTATCGAGGCGAAAGAGCTGCAGATTGAGCGTAAGCATTTTTACGTGGAGTTCCGCGAGAACGATCGCGGGAAATTCTTGCGCATCACCGAGGAAGCTCACGGCCGGCGCAATAGCATCATCGTGCCAAGTACCGGCGTGGATGACTTTACAGCGGCCATTTCCGAAGTTCTGGCGAATAACGGAAGCGCGTCGCGCTAGTCTCGAGGCCATCGGAGCTACAACCTTCCTGGTTTGCTGGCGACACGCCCGCCTCTATAGCGGCTCCAATTTCTAATATCTGCCTACGGCGTTGACACTACGATGCCCGAAACTACTTTTGCGCGTTCGTCCACTGACACTCCCCTACTCTTCTCAATCATGGCTACAAAACGAAAAACCGACGGTCGAAAAGGAATTCGGCGCATAAGGACAAGATCGACATCGAAGAAGGGCGCGAGGGTCTCCCGAAGAAAAACGAAAATACCGCGTTACGTTTACTACTTCGGCGACGGGCACGCCGACGGATCGGGCAGCATGAAGCCGCTCCTTGGCGGCAAGGGAGCAAACCTCCACGAGATGACGCGCATTGGTTTGCCTGTGCCGCCAGGGTTCACACTGACAACCGAGGTTTGCAGTTACTTTTACGGTCACAAACGCAGCTATCCGCCCCAGTTGGAAGCTCAGATTGCAGATGCGCTTGAGCGGGTTGAAAAATCGGTGGGGAAGAAACTTGGCGATAAAGAGCGGCCTTTGCTCGTTTCTGTGCGGTCGGGCGCACGCGATTCCATGCCCGGAATGATGGACACAATCCTGAACCTCGGGATGAACGACGAGGTGGTAGAAATTGTTGCGAAAAAGACACACAACGCGCGCTTCGCCTGGGATTCGTATCGGCGCTTTTTGCAGATGTACGGCGACGTCGTGATGGGAGTGCAGAAACGGGCGGGCGAAGACCACGAACCTTTCGAAAGCGTAATCGAACATTTAAAAGATGAACGCTACGGCAAGCATGACTTCCCCGACGTAAGGTTGACACCCGCCGACCTGAAGGAGCTGGAGCAGCGATTCAAGGCGTTGATCAAGGAGCGGACTGGGAAATCCTTCCCGCAGGACTCACAGGCCCAGCTTTGGGGTGCCCTCGGCGCAGTTTTCGGTTCGTGGATGAACGATCGCGCAATTGTCTATCGCCGGAAGTATGGCATCCCGCACGACTGGGGAACGGCAGTCAATGTTCAGACGATGGTGTTTGGCAACATGGGAAAAACGAGCGCGACCGGTGTCGCGTTCACGCGCGATCCTGCGACCGGCGAAAAAGTCTTCTATGGCGAGTATTTGATCGACGCGCAGGGTGAAGACGTTGTCGCGGGCGTGCGGACGCCGCATCCGATCGCCGATCTGGCGAAGGAAATGCCGGCAGCACACAAAGATTTGATGAAGTTCCGCGCCATCCTTGAACGTCATTTTAAGGACATGCAGGACCTCGAGTTCACAGTGGAAGAAAGTCGTCTCTACATTTTGCAGACGCGGAATGGTAAACGCACCGGCCATGCCGCAGTCCGGATCGCCGTCGATATGGTCGGTGAAAAATTGATTGCAAAAAAAGAGGCGGTGCGACGTATCCCGGCCGATTCGCTCGCCCATCTTTTGGCGCCGATTTTCGATCGGCAATCGGCGCGCGAAGCAAAAAAGATCGGCAGCGGTTTGGCCGCTGGGCCAGGCGCGGCGTCAGGACACGTTGTTTTCAGCGCCGAAGAAGCCGTGGCGCGTTCGGAAAAAGGAGACAAAGTCGTGCTCGCCCGAATTGAAACTTCGCCGGAAGACTTGCGCGGGATGATCGCGGCAGAGGGAATTCTCACTTCGCGCGGTGGAGTTTCTTCGCACGCCGCCCTGGTCGCCCGACAAATGGGCAAAGTGTGTGTATGCGGTGCGACCGCGATTCAAATCGATTACCAAAAGCGCACGCTCAGTGCCAATGGAACAACGTTAAAACAGGGAGATTACATCTCGGTTGACGGAACCGCGGGCGAGGTTTTTGCCGGCGAAGTCACAACTGCACCGTCCGAGATTGTGCAAGTGCTCGTCGATCGCTCTCTCGATCCAAAAAAGAGCGTCACCTATCAGGAGTACGCAAAATTAATGAAATGGGCGGATGAATTTCGAACCTTGGGGGTCCGCACAAATGCCGACACACCCGAGCAGGCGACAAACGCAGTCGCATTCGGCGCGGAGGGAGTTGGGCTTTGCCGCACGGAACATATGTTTTTCGAAGGCGATCGCATTGACGCCATGCGTGAGATGATTCTTGCCGGCACAAAAGAGGCGCGGGCGCGAGCGGTTGCCAAGTTGCTCCCCTACCAGCGTGGCGATTTCATCGGGATCTTTACAGCCTTGAAAGGGTTGCCCGCCACAATCCGCTTTCTCGATCCTCCGTTGCATGAATTCCTGCCAAGCGATCACGCACAACAAAACGAATTGGCGAACAAACTCAGTGTAGCCGTTGAACAAATCGCGCGGCGGGTGCACGAGCTGCATGAATTCAATCCGATGCTCGGCCATCGTGGTTGTCGTCTCGGCATCGTTTATCCTGAAATTTCCGAAATGCAGGCGCGCGCGATTTTTGAAGCCGCTGCGGATGTGCAAGCGAAAGGGATCAAGGTTCTTCCGGAAATCATGATTCCGCTGGTGGGATTTCCGCGCGAGTTAAAGCTTCAGATCGACATCGTCCGGCGCGTTGCCGACGAAGTGGCAAAGGAAAAGGAAACGAAATTCAATTATCTCGTCGGGACAATGATTGAAATCCCGCGCGCCGCACTCGTCGCCGATCTGATCGCGCGCGACGCGGAATTCTTCAGCTTTGGCACAAACGATCTCACACAGACGACGCTTGGAATGAGCCGGGACGATTCTGGCAGTTTTCTCCCTGTCTACGCGGAACTTGATATTGTGGACACGAATCCGTTTGCGTCGATCGATCAAAAAGGCGTCGGACGCTTGATGGAAATTACGCGCGACTTGGGACGCAAGACTCGGCCGCACATCAAGCTGGGGATTTGCGGCGAACACGGCGGCGAACCCATGAGCGTCAAATTTTGTCACCGGCTCGGTCTGGATTACGTGAGTTGCAGCCCATTTCGGATTCCCATTGCGCGATTGGCAGCGGCTCAAGCAGCCCTCGAGAGCTAAACTCGTGGTCACATTTAGGGAGATCGAAGCGGCGCGCGAACGCATTGCTGACGCAGTTTACTATTCGCCATGCCGGCCCTCCATCCCGCTCAGCGAAGTCGCGGGTATGGAAATTTTCTGCAAGCTCGACAACTTGCAGCGCACAGGAAGTTTTAAGGAACGCGGTGCGCGCAATGCACTCGCGCAACTGTCGCCCGACCAGCAAACGCGCGGGGTCATCGCAGCGTCCGCCGGCAATCACGCTCAAGCGCTCGCTTATCAGGGTAAATTGCTCGGTATTCCCGCGACAGTGGTGATGCCGAAATTTGCCCCTCTCGTTAAAGTAAACAATTGCCAGAAACTGGCTGCGACGGTTGTTCTTTACGGGAAAGATTTCGGCGAAGCTAAAGCACACGCAGACTTGATTGCGAAAGAAAAGGGTCTCGCTTACATCGACGGCTACGATGATCCGGCCATCATTGCCGGCCAGGGAACAATGGGGCTAGAAATTGTCGAGCAGACTCCGAATCTCGATGCGGTAATTGTTCCAGTGGGCGGCGCCGGTTTGCTCGCGGGCGTTTCTTTGGCCGTCAAAACCTTGCGACCGAACGCGAAAATTGTCGCTGTCGAGGCAAAGAACGTCGCGAGCTTTTCGGCTGCGCTTGAAGCGGGGAAACCGAGAAAGGTTGCAATGCACCCAACGCTGGCGGACGGACTCGCCATTCCCCAGGTTGGAACAAATGCATTTCAGATCGCGCGACCACTTGTCGATCTTTCCGTCACTGTGACAGAGGAACAGATTGCGCTCGCGATCCTGCGATTGGTCGAGTTGGAGAAGAGCGTCGTTGAAGGCGCAGCCGCGACTCCGCTCGCCGCGTGTATGTCCGGAAAATTAAAGGAGCTCAACGGCAAGCGAGTGGTCCTTTTACTCTGCGGCGGCAACATCGATCCGAACGTGCTCAGTCGCGTGATCGAACGCGGTCTGGTCGCTGATGGCAGGCTTTGCCGATTTACCGCCATCATTAGTGACCGGCCTGGTGGCCTTGCCGATCTCGCGGCCCAAATCGCGTCGACTGGCGCGAGCATCAAACAGGTTGTGCACGATCGCGCGTTCGCCAGTTCCGACGTTTCCGCCGTTAACGTCCTTTGCACGGTCGAGACGCGAAATCATGAGCATCTCGCTCAGCTTCGCGCGCAGTTGAAAAGTCACGGTGTCGAAACCCACGACTCAAAATGAATGCCAGGGCGCGACCTCCGGGCGCGCCGACAAACTTGAAGCGCGATTGGCCTTCCGTAGTCTCATCAGATGCAAATGCGTGAAACCGACGCTGATTTCAATTCGTTCGCCCGGCGTCACATCGGTCCGAATCGAGAAGAAATCGACGCCATGTTGGGCAGGGTCGGGTTTGAAAATCTGGACGCGCTGATCGATGCGGCGATTCCGAAAAATATCCGGCTGGATCGGCAATTGGATCTACCAGAAGCAAAATCGGAGAGCGGAGCGTTGAACGAACTGCGCGCGATCGCGAAAAAGAACAAAGTCGCACGCTCGTTCATCGGCGCCGGTTATTCCGACTGCATCACGCCGCCAGTCATACAGCGAAATATTCTGGAAAATCCCGGTTGGTACACCGCTTACACGCCCTACCAGGCGGAAATCGCTCAAGGCCGGCTCGAAGCCTTGCTCAATTTCCAAACGATGGTGACCGATTTGACGGCTCTCGATATCGCCAATGCATCGCTCCTTGATGAAGCAACCGCCGCCGCCGAGGCGATGACGCTCTGTCACGCTGTCGTTAGTGCGCGAAAGAGCTTTTTCGTCGCAGACAATTGCCACCCGCAAACCATTGAAGTCGTGCGGACCCGCGCGAAGCCGCTCGGCATCGAGATCAAGATCGACAACTTCTCGCGCTTCAAATTCGACAACACCGTTTTTGGCGCACTTGTGCAATATCCAGCGACGGACGGCGCAATTTACGATTACACTGAATTTGTCAGACAAGCGCACACGACCGGCGCGCTCGTTGTGGCCGCGGCGGATATTCTCGCGCTGACCTTATTAAAACCGCCGGGAGAATTCGGCGCCGACGTGGCGGTGGGGAATACGCAGCGCTTCGGTGTACCACTTGGATTTGGCGGACCACACGCAGCATACTTTGCCACGCGCGACGAATATAAGCGTCACATGCCTGGACGCCTGGTCGGCGTCTCGCATGATGCCGAAGGTCGCCCGGCTTATCGGCTGGCAATGCAAACCCGGGAGCAACACATCCGGCGCGATAAAGCAACGAGCAATATTTGCACGGCGCAAGTCCTCCTCGCTGTCATCGCGTCGATGTACGCTGTTTATCACGGACCGCATGGTCTTGGTGCAATCGCAAAACGTGTCCACTCTTTCGCGTCCAAGCTTGCGTCAGGCCTGCGTCAACTCGGGTTTGAAGTCGCGCACAACTCATTTTTCGACACTATCCGGATCGAACTCGGCGCAATGTCAAACCGGGACATCCTGGATCGCGCTGAGAAAGCCGGTTGCAATTTGCGAGCGATTGGGCTGCACTCGTTAGGCATTTCGATGGATGAGACCACCACGGACGCAGATCTCGAAATTCTCATGGCGGTGTTACGCGGCACGAACGTGCGCGATTTTGAAGATGACAAGCTTGCCGGTTCGGAATTTCAGCTTCCGCAAACTGTCATCCGATCCTCCGATTTTCTAACTCATCCGGTCTTCAACACGCATGATACCGAGACAGAAATGTTGCGTTATCTCAAAAAGCTCGAATTACGCGATCTTTCGCTGACCACCTCGATGATTCCGCTCGGCTCCTGCACGATGAAGTTAAACGCTGCCGCAGAAATGTTCCCGATTTCATGGCCGGAAATTTCCAAACTGCATCCTTTCGCACCGAACGATCAGACCGCCGGCTACATCGAGATGTGCACGCAACTGGAAGAATGGTTCGCTGAGATGACCGGGTTCGCCGCGGTCTCATTGCAACCCAACGCGGGATCGCAAGGCGAATACGCCGGACTTCTCGCTATTCGTGAATATCATGCATCGCGCGGCGAAGCACGTCGCAATATCTGTCTCATCCCGACCTCCGCACACGGAACCAATCCGGCCAGCGCAGTCATGGCCGGCTTTAAGGTTGTGTCGGTTGCGTGTTTGAAAGACGGCGATATCGACCTTGCCGACTTGCGTTCCAAAGCGGATGAGCATGCGCGCGATCTCGCGGCGTTAATGGTGACGTATCCCTCAACGCACGGCGTTTTCGAAACAACTATTCGCGAGATCTGCAAGATCGTCCATTCGCACGGCGGTCAGGTTTACATGGACGGCGCAAACATGAACGCGCAGGTCGGTCTCTGCCGCCCCGGAGACTACGGTGCGGACGTTTGCCATTTGAATTTGCACAAGACGTTTTGCATTCCGCACGGAGGCGGCGGACCAGGCGTGGGTCCGATCGCCGTTGCCAAACATCTTGCCCTGTTTCTGCCGCGCCAGTTCATCGTTGATCCAGAAACAGGTCGGATCATTTTTGGCGGAGGCGAAGGAGGAAAACGGCCGCTGACCGGCGACAACAGCTCGGAGTATCAACATGGCGGAGGCCAAGGCGGAAACGTGTCCGCTGCGCCGTACGGCAGCGCGAGCATTCTGACCATTTCGTGGATGTACATCCGGATGATGGGCCCAGCCGGATTAACGGAAGCAACAAAAGTCGCGATCTTAAATGCAAACTACATCGCAAAGCGGCTCGATCCGTATTTCCCCATTCTCTTCAAGGGCAAGCACGGCCTCGTTGCACATGAATGCATTCTCGATCTTCGCCAGTGGAAGAGTGTGGGAATCGAAGTGGAAGATGTCGCAAAACGTTTAATGGATTATGGATTTCACGCACCGACGATTTCGTGGCCAGTGACCGGGACGATGATGGTCGAGCCGACCGAGAGCGAACCAAAACACGAGCTCGACCGTTTTTGCGACGCGATGATCTCGATCCACGCAGAGATCGAAGGGGTCGCGCACGGAAAGATGGATCGGGAAAACAATATCTTGAAAAACGCCCCGCACACGGCGTGGCAAATTGCGTCCGAAAAGTGGGACCGGCCGTACTCGCGCGAACAAGCGGCTTTTCCAGCGCCGTGGACACGCGAGCACAAATTCTGGCCCGCCGCCGCGCGGATCGACAATGTCTACGGGGACAGAAACCTGTTCTGCTCCTGTCCACCGATAGAGGAATTTCTGTAGCCGCGGTTTGTGACCACCGAAAAGAGCGACGCTCCTAAGGGGTGCCGCTACAATTTTAAGCTTCCGGCGCGAGCTCCGGAGCAGCCACCACACGTGTTGGTACAAGTCGCAGCGCAGTCCCCGTCGTTTCTTCCGCAGCCGCTGCTCCAGCCTCGTGATATTCAGCGTCTCCGTTAACCTGCCAGAGATCGTAAAGGTTGGTGTCCGCAAGAATATTTTCGACGCATAACATGGCGGTCATCATGGCGTGATCCTGGTTATTGTATTTGTGCATGCCGTTGCGCCCGACGAGGTGCAGGTTCGGATAACGGTTTTCGAGCTCCTGGCGGATTGTGGCGACGTGGCGCGCATAATCGTCGTCGTAAACTGGATACGCTTTCTTCTGCCGCACAACGCAGCCGTCAACCAGGTCGCCCGCTTTCGCCAAACCGATCTGAATTAGCTCGCGTTTCGCTAACTCGATTAGATCACCATCGCTCGAATCCCAAAGACCGTCGTGCTCAAAGCAAAAATACTCCAAGCCATAGCAGACCTTATCGGGATCGGGCACCATCTCTGGCGACCAAGAGCGAAAGTTTTGAACGCGGCCAACCTTAACGCTTGGGTCGTGGATATAGATCCAATTGTCATCGAACATTTGTCGATCTTTCAGGATGAGCATGACCGTGAGAAAGTCGCGATACTTCAGGCTTTCCGCTGCGTGTTTTGTTCGCTCGGAGATCGCCGGCGATAATCCACAGATCAACTCTCGCATGGGGGCAGATGAAATGACGTGTTCGCTTTCAAGCGTCCGCAAATTACCTTGTCGATCTGTGAACTCGACCGTCCAAGTGCTGGAGGCATCGTTGTAGCAACAGCCGGTAACCTTACAGCCCGTTTCGATCTTACCACCCATCGCCTTCGCCTTTTCAGCACACGCTTCCCACATCATGCCTGGACCTCTGCGAGGATAACGGAAGGAATTGATCAACGTCTTGATCACTTTCGTTCGATCGCCATTGTAGCGCTGCGGCAACAGTGCGTTCTTGATCGCGCTACCAAGTGAAAGCCCTTTAATGCGCTGCGCGGCCCAGTCTGCGGAAATTTCCCTGCAGCTCATGCCCCAAACCTTCTCGGTATAGCTCTTGAAGAAAGTGTTGAAGAGCCGTCTGCCAAACTGATTGCTCACCCACTCTTCAAAGTTACGAGGATCGCGGATTGGGAAGACGCGAGCTTTCAACCAGGAGAGAACGCAGAGAACCGATTTGAAGATGCCGAGCTTCAGCAATGCTTCAAACGGCTTTAACGGATAGGAAAAAAATTTGCCGCCGTAAAAAATACGCGATGAACGCGGCCGCACGAGCATGTCGTTAGGCAAAATCTCGGTCCACAAATCTTCTACCGCTTTGGATTTGGAAAAGAAACGATGCCCGCCAATATCGAAGTGAAAACCTTTGTAGGTGGCCGTGCGCGAAATACCGCCGACGTACACCGGATCGGCTTCCAGAACAGTGACCCCAATGCCCTCCTTCGACAAAAGGTAACCAGCGGTCAAACCCGCCGGCCCAGCACCGATGATGGCGACCTTTGTTTTCATGCTAGGCGACCCAATTTCCTCGGGTAAAATTCCAGACGTACCAACCCTGTACGCTTAACCCAGCAGCGCCCACTAACACTGCTGCCGCCATCCCGAACGCTCGCAAAAAGATCGGCGACTTGCGAAGTTGACCTAGAAAATTCAGAACCGCCAGCACGATTAGGGCGTGCACGCAAAATTCATAGCGAAGCATGCTTTCCATCCCCACGCAGGCCACGCCGCTAACTGAAATGCAATAGATCGCCGTAGCGCAGAAATAGATGCCGGCTCGTGTCGGCCAGCCAGTCAGCCGACGAATTGCCGGGAGCAGTTCACAAAGCGCGATTGCTCCAAAGACCAATGCGCCAAAAGTCATCGATATCTGGCTCGCCTCTGTCGGATTATTCAGTGCCGGAACGAGCCAGCGATAACTCGACGGCTTAAACACTGCTAAGTAATCGGGAGTGATCCCCCAGCCGGCTGCTTGCGTGAGCATATAAATGTCCCAGTGGCTCCAGCGCAGTTGGCAGTAAACAAAAAACGTGATCGCGCCCAAAGCTGCCGCAAAGCTTAAGCCAATCGCCGACGCCTGGTCGTGAAACCATGCCAGCGGCCCGCGCCAGCGGTGCCATCCCTTCGCGAACACCGAGCGTATCACCGGAAACGCTGCACACAAGATTCCGACAATCCGCGTCGCAGACATCACGATACCGTGCAACATCGCCCACACTTTCGCGGTACGACCCTCTGCGCTGCTCCAATAAATGAAACCAAGCAGCGTCATGAGAAAAAGCGACTCCGAATAGCCCGCGATCAGAAAGAAGGCGGCCGGATGGGCAATAATCGACAATGCGCCAAAGAATTGGAGCGCAGGGGAAAGATTCCAGCGGCCGCAAAAGAGAAAGAAATAGCTCCAGAAACCCCAGGCGGCCATCTGGGCGGTGATCAGCAGCGCGCGATCTGTATCGAAGTGAAGTCCGTAACGAAGCACAGCCGCAATCGCGGGATAGGCGGGAAAGAAAGCAACGTTGGAAACTTCCATCACCTTGTGATTAATGGGAGGCACGATGGTCTGGTAGCCGCGGTCAACGATGTTCATAAACCAATAGCTATCGTGTTGGATGAGAGTGGAATATCGGTAAGAAAGCGGCCCATCTGGCGCTAGAAGGCCGACCGCCATCGCGATCTGCATCAAAGTCACGAGTAAAGCCGCAAGCAACGGCTTGAATGCGGTCGACGAGCGAGTCATGACGTCACAAGTGGGAACCGCCGAGGAGATAGGAAAGCTCTGAAGATTGCAAGAACTTGTCGATCTCTCCGCCAAGGCAGTCTCGAATCGCATTTTTTCCGGCTCGTGCACGCTAGTTTCGGTGGCAGGGTTTGACGATTCCGCGCTCCGTTTATTCGCGACATGTTGTGGTATCTTTCAGTGCCTCCGCGCGTTGTCCCGGTGCGAATTGCAACGTCGTTGATCCGTTCGGCCGCGCATCAGGCCGCCACAGAGCCTGCCGTGAACACCACTCGAACCGGTTGAGAGCGACGACTACGCCGCAACCTGGTCGTCCGCGCCGACAAGTTCTTTGTAAAGGGCTTCGTAACTTTGCGCCGCAGCGTCCCACGAAAAGCTGCGCGCCATTGCCCGTTTCACCAGCGTGGTCCACACACTCTGATCCCGGAAGATTTCCCGCGCGCGTTTGATCGCATCCCAGAACGCTTCGGTGGAATATTCGTAACAAAGGAAACCATAACCGCTATCCGCCGTCGGATCGTAATCCTCAATGATCTCCTGAATGCCGCCGGTTGCCCGCGCAACGGGGAGCGCGCCATATTTCAAGCTATACATCGCGCTCAAACCAGCCGGTTCGAAACGCGACGGGATGAGAGTGATATCCATCCCCGCTTCAATCAGATGGGCTAACTTCTCATCGTAGTTCTTCATATATGCGAACTTGGTCCGGAATTTTCGCGAGGCGACAGCAAGGGCAGTTTCATAGGCCGGATCGCCTTCGCCGAGAATGATGAGACGGACGTCATCCCAAAGAAGTCGGTCGAGAAGCGGCATCAGAATCTCGAAACCCTTTTCTTCAACCAAGCGAGTGGCCATCCCGAAGACCGGTCCGCGCGGCGCCGACGCGAGTTTCAATTGTTTCAGGAGCGCCTCGCGACAAGTCTCTTTTCCCCGAAGCCGTCTCGCGTCATAACGCGCCGGAAGCAGACGATCCGACGCTGGGTTCCATCGAGTGTAATCCGCTCCATGCAAAATCGCCGTGAGGCGATGCGCGTTTTCTCGCAGCACGCCATCAAGGCCGCAGCCGCCGGATGGCCCCTGGATTTCGCGCCGGTAATATTCGCTCACCGTTGTGATCCGGTCGGCATAAAGAATTCCGCCTTTGAGGAAATTCAATCGCCCAAAAAATTCGACGCCGCGCAGGGTAAAAAATGACGTTGGCAGATTCGTGAGGTTGAAATCCAGACCCCAGAAACTGCCCTGCTCAGCGACGTGATGGATCGTAAGCACCGTTTTGAGCGGCAGATTATGCGCACGTACAAACACCGGCACCAGCGCTGCCGTCCAATCATGCATGTGCAGAATTTGCAGTGGCGGCGTCAATCGCCGTGCGAGTTCCAACGCCGCCTTACAAAAAAAAATGAATCGAGCCGCGTTATCTTCGTAGGCTTGGCCGCACTCACCGTAAATTCCCGGCCGATCGAAAAACTCGTCGCAACGGACGAGAAACAACTGCACGCCGCCTGCGCTGCGTCCTTCCAGGTATTTGGCGACGTAAGTTTTGTCGCCTACCTGCACATCGACAGTGACTCGTGTGTCTTTCTTCTTAAACGCGCGATTCTCTCGAATTTCGCGGTAATACGGGAGTGCTACACTGACGTCGTGCCCACGTGCGCGCAGCTCGTGCGGCAACGCCTCCATCACATCGACCAGCGCGCCGGTCCGCTGCAACGGCGGCCCTTCCGCACTGATCATCAGGATTCTCATAGTTGCGATGTTGCCCCGGCGCTCTATCGTCCTTCGCCTAACGAGTATTCGCGTTCCACCCACTCGATCGCTTCTTCACGCGTGCGCAGGTTTCCTTCAAGCTGTTGCGTCTCCACGGCTTCAAGAATTTCGCCGAATTTCGGGCCCGGCTTTAAACCGAGCGCAAGCAAATCGTCTCCGCGCACCAACGGCGGCGGAATGATCGGTTCGTTCGCGAACTCCTCGCGTTTACGAAGAAGGAATTCATAATTATCGAGCATTCGATGGCTGCCTTGGCAATCGACTCGATGCAACTCGATTTCGTCATCGAAAGTCGGTCGTGCCATAAAACGTTTTAATTTCGCTTCGCGCATTTTAGGCACGTCCTTGAAAACCATGTGTTGCCGCACCATCTCGACTGTGTCGTCGATTTCGGCGCCGGAAAACCGCAAACGCCGCATGATTTCCTCCGTCATTTCCGCTCCCAATCGATCGTGCCCACTAAAACGAATTCGTCCCGTTTCATCTACGGTTGCAGTGCGCGGTTTCGCGATATCATGAAGCAACACCGCAAAAACGAGCGGTACAGAAACTTTTTCCGGAAGAAATAGCAGCATCAATCGTGTGTGCTCGAAAACGTCCCCTTCAGGATGAAATTGTTCCGGTTGCTCACAGCCCTTCATCGCCTCGATCTCGGGCAGAATGACGCGCATTAATCCGCTCGAATCGAGCAAATCCCAGCCGCGCCTTCTGTTTGGCGAGAGAAAAATGCGCACCAGCTCGTCCCGAATTCGTTCCGCGCTGATTTGGTTGATTAATTGCGCGTTGGCCACGAGCGCATTCCACGTTTGCTCGTCGATCTTGTAATCAAGCACCGTGGCGAAGCGCACGGCGCGCAGCATTCGCAATCGATCTTCGGCAAAGCGCTGCGCGGGATCGCCGATTGCGCGCACCAATTTCGCCGTGATGTCAGTGCGGCCGTCAACAAAATCGATCACCTTCTCTGCAACCGGATCATAAAACATTCCGTTAATTGTGAAATCGCGGCGTTTCGCGTCTTCTTCGGGCGATGAAAAATGCACCGCCCTCGGATGCCTGTGCCTCCCATCGATATATGCTTCGTCAGAACGAAAGGTCGCTACTTCGAATTGGAAACCGTTTTCCAACACGATGATTACGCCAAAATGCGCGCCGACCGCGTACGTTCGCTGGAAAAGTTGCTGCACAATTTCTGGCCTGGCATCGGTGGCGATATCGAAGTCTTTCGGCGTCTCGCTGCGGACGATATCGCGGACGCAACCGCCAGCGAAGTACGCGATATGACCGCTCTCCCGCAAACGCGCGGCAATTTCTCGCGCCGTCTTTTCCATCGGCGAAAGAG
>QHOQ01000213.1 GCA_003219355.1 Verrucomicrobiota bacterium | reverse complement strand
CTCGTCCGGCTTTGCGTCAACAATTTTCGAGAAGATACGTTTCACGGTAATGACGAAGCACGAATGTCGAATCACGAAGGAATGACAAAGCCCGAGGATTTATTCGTCACTCGAACATTCGAGCTTGTTTCGTCATTCGTCATTGGGATTTCGTCATTTCCTTTTTGTGCCACGTGGCAAGCGCTTCCGCCTCGCGTTCGAGTGTCAGCCCGGCGCGCATTTTCGATTGGCGATCTTGCGCTAACGATTTGAACCACGCGAGCGTGTCGCGCGCCGTTTCTTCTAGCGGACGAAACGTCAGGCCTTTTGCCAGCGCCCGATCGATCTTAGTTCGCGCAAGTCCAAGCTCGTCACCGGCCCAGACCGGCATGTCCGACCATGCTTCAACCTTTTGTTGTTTGAGAAACTCAGCGGGTAACCAGGTGAATGTGGCGCTCGAATGGAGTGCATCTTTGATTTTGTCGAGCATCGGACCGATTTCGAGCGGCTTGGCGGGACCGGTCGCGTTATAAATTCCGGTCTCACGATTTTCCGCCATCCGAATCGTCCATTCCGGCAGATCGCGCGCGTCGATGAACTGCACCGGATCGCTTGGTTTGCCCGGGGCCAGCACTTCGCCTCCGCGATCGATGCGCACGGGCCAATAGGTGAAGCGATCAGTCTGATCGCCTGGTCCGACGATGAGGCCCGGACGAATGATCAGCGTTTTGTCCGGAAACCATTCCTCCGCTTCCTTTTCCGACAAGGCTTTGAGCGGCCCATAAGTCTTGTAGCCGGACGCCTTCATTGCTTCGAGCGTCTCCTTATACGGATCGGGACCGTCGTATTTCGCAAGCAGCGACGTTTCGTCCACGCCCTTGCTCGTGTCGGCGTAAACTGAGATAGTCGAGATGAACACGTAACGTTCAACATTTCCTTTGAGAATTTGCGCAGCGTCGCGCACCCACGCCGGCAACGTCGTCGGGTTGTCGATAGCCACGTCCCAATTGCGTCCTTTGAGTGCATCCAATTGACCGTTTCGGTCGCCAAACAATTGTTCGACTTCGTTCGGCAATTCGCCCGGGTGCGTTTTGCCGCGGTTGAATGTCGTGATTTTATGTCCGCGACTTAGCGCGTAACGAACTTGGGAAGGTCCGGTGAATCCCGTACCGCCGAGAATGAGAATCCTCAAAGGTTTCACTGCATTCGCGGCAAATAAGGACCTCGATCTTATGCTTAAGGCAATGGTGGCGCCCGCCGCAGTGCAGACTTTAAGGAAACGGCGACGCGTCGTTCTATTCATTTTTAGCGTTATGGTTCTGTCATTCTGAGCGAAGTTGAGGAATCTCTCATTGTCTCGACTCGGCTCGACATGACAATGGACAAAACCAACCGAATAACACGCCGCGAAGCTGCGCGTCTTATTGGCGTAGGCATGGCAGGCGCGTTCTGGCCAGTCAGTGCATCACGCGGGCAAACGAAAGCCGAATCATCAAGAATGTTGATGCGCGCAATTCCGTCGTCGGATGAGAAGCTGCCTGCGATCGGCTTGGGAACCTGGCGGGTGTTCGATGTCGATCTTATGCCAGACAATCGCCGGCAACTCGAAGCCCTCCTCTCGCTTTTTGTTAAGCTTGGCGGTCGCGCAATCGATACTTCGCCTATGTACGGCCGCGCCGAGCAGGTGATCGGCGATCTCACTGCGACGCTTGGAATTCGGGACAAGGTTTTTCTCGCCACGAAAGTTTGGACGCGCGGCAAAGAGAACGGGATCAAATCGATGGAACGTTCGATGGCGCTTCTGCGCACGAAACGAATTGATCTCATGCAGGTGCATAATCTGGTCGATGTGAACACGCATCTGGCGACATTGCGTGAATGGAAGGATGAGGGCCGCATCCGCTATCTGGGGATTACGCACTATGAAGCGGCCGCATTTGGTAACGTAGAAAAAATCATCCGAAGCGAGCAGCTCGATTTTGTGCAGATCAACTATTCAGTGATGGAGCGCGAATCAGAAGAGAGGATTTTGCCGCTTGCGCGGCAACGCGGTGTTGCTGTCATTGTCAATCGCCCCTTTGGCGGCGGTGATCTCTTCAGCCGCGCGCGCTCACAGCCATTGCCTGATTGGGCCGCTGAATTTGATTGTCGATCCTGGGCGCAATTTTTTCTAAAATGGATCGTCGCCAATTCTGCCGTTACTTGTGTTATTCCCGCGACCGACAAGCCGCGCCATCTCGAAGACAACATGCAGGGCGGAGTCGGCCGGCTCCCCGACCCCAAAATGCGCCAGAGAATGGTTGAATTTATCTCGGGGTTATAGGAGCTGGCTTCCCAGCCTCAAACTAGGACAGACCCTCGAAATGAGGAGCCTTGGTTCAGCCATTTGGACCGGGGTTTAAAAAAACCCGATATTTTCTTAAAAAATCAGTTGCAGAGGGAGCCAAAATGGTCGATATGGCGCGCTCTTTATGCGAAAAATTACCCCCCTCATCGTCATCACTCTCTGTTGCGTGGCATTTTGGCCACGCCCAGCCTGGGCGCTAAACATGTCCATGGCGCCGAAACCCAAGTTTGGCTACAAGGATGTGTCCGGCAAACGGCATTCGGTTGAGATTATCGATAAATATCAGCCGAAGAAGATCGTTCATCCGTTCGCGAAGCTTGATCCGAAGATTGATCCCAAGTTGTGCCGCGCCGCCACCATCGCCGAGGAACGCGCGCATGCTCACTCGCATTCACTTTGCTGGCGTTTCGTAAAAGAAGCACTCGTCGCTGCAGGCGTGTTGAGATCCCGACCGACGACGATGTTAGCAAAACAAGCCGGGCAGGAACTCGTGAGTAACTACGGATTCCAGAAACTCCCGGTGTCCGATCCCTATGCTGCGCCAATGGGCGCTGTGCTGGTCTATGGCGCGAGCAAAGCAGCGGGTCATGTGGAGATTCGCACGAAGGACGGGTTCGTGAGTGATTTTAAATCGAAGGTTCCGTCGCCCCGGCCGTTGCTTGGCGTTTATGCGAAGTCGTAAGCTGTAGCCGCATCAAATTAATGCGGTAGTCGCCGTCAGCGACTATGACGGGTCTCTGACGGCAAGATCGAGTTCCGGCTGGCAAAAGGTACGGACGAGCTAGAATCTGTCTGGATGGTTCACGACGAGCCAATCCGGATCGCCATGTGGTCAGGCCCGCGAAACATTTCGACTGCAATGATGCGCGCCTGGGGCAACCGGTCGGACACTTTTGTCGTCGATGAGCCGTTTTACGCCTATTATTTAGAGACGAGTGGCAAAGAACACCCCGGCGCGGACACAGTGATCGCCGCTGGCGAAATCGAGTGGCAAAAAGTCGTCGCTCAACTGACCGGCCCGATTCCAAACGGAAAGCGCATCTTTTTCCAGAAACACATGACGCATCATCTCTTGCCGGAAGTAGATCGACGCTGGCTCGGCGCAATGACGAATTGCTTTCTTATTCGCGATCCGCGCGAAGTAATTGTTTCCTACGTCAAAAAGCGGGAGGATCCCGCGTTGGAAGACCTGGGCTTTGTCCAGCAAGCGGAGATTTTTGATTTCGTCCGAACTCGCGCGGAATCGATTCCGCCGATCGTAGATGCAAAAGACGTGCTGAAAAATCCTGAACGTATGCTGCGGCTGCTCTGTGATGCAGTCGGCGTCGAGTTTAACGAGTCAATGCTTTCCTGGCCACCTGGATTGCGTGAGACCGACGGCCTTTGGGCCAAATATTGGTACGGCGAAGTGGCAAGATCGACATCGTTTCAACCATATCGCCCGAGGCACGCCAAAGTGCCGGCGCATTTGGGCAAAATTCATGAGCGCTGTCGCGAATGTTACGAAAGGCTGTATGAATATCGATTGCATTGAACCGCATTGAACCGCAGATGGCGCCGATTTCATGAACGGTTAGAGACGCGCTCGCCGCTAAGGACGCCGGTTTGATTCCGTGAGCGTTTGACACAAATGCCGCTACAACGAGAGAATCAGCGTTATTCGCGTAGTCCGCGGTTAGGCAGATGCTGCAGAGATTTGATGAGCGAAATCGCAACCTGATCGTCAACATCGACGGTCAGCTCGTGCATCGCGATAAAGCCGGGATCAGTCCGTTTGATTCCGCGGTGCAGGGCGGTGACGCAGTCTGGGAAGGGTTGCGGCTTTACGACGGACGGATCTTCAAGCTGCACGAGCATCTCGACCGATTGCATCGCTCTGCGACGGCGCTCTCGTTTCCCGAAATTCCATCGCGTGAAAAGATTATCGAAGAGATCAAACGGACGCTGTCCGCGAACAAAATGCACGATGGCGTGCACATCCGTTTAACTCTAACGCGCGGGGTGAAGATCACTTCGGGCATGGACCCGCGGCTCAATCAAGGCGGACCTGCCTTAATCGTGCTTGCCGAACACAAGGCACCGGTTTACGCGAAAACCGGGCTGACTTTGATCACGAGCAAGATTCGCAGACCACCGCCGGAGATTCTCGATCCAAAAATTCATCACGCGAATTTATTGAACTCGATTCTGGCGAAGCTCGAAGCGAACAACACCGGCGCGGACGACGCACTCATGCTCGATATGCATGGCTTCGTCGCCGAGACGAATGCGACACATGTATTCATCGTGTGCAACAACAAGCTGGCCACGAGCCGCGTCGTCGCCTGTCCAGAAGGAATCACGCGGGCAACCGTCCTCGAGATCTGCGCGGCCGAAAAAATCCCGTGTATGGAAACCGACTTGTCGCTTGTCGATGTTTATGGCGCTGATGAAATGTTTTGCACGGGAAC
>QHOQ01000212.1:12032-12758 GCA_003219355.1 Verrucomicrobiota bacterium | reverse complement strand
ACTTAATCTCTAGCCCGATCCTAAAATAAAAATCCTTCACTTAGCTACACATGACAGACTTGGCGGCGCCGCGCGCGCGGCTTACCGTCAGCATTGCGCTTTGCGAGATCACGGAGTGGATTCCGAGATGCTTGTGCGGCACAAACATTCCAACGACACATCAGTTATTCAATACGTCGGAAATTCCAACACAGCACATCGCGCTGCCCGTGTTGTGCGGCGCGCGTGGATCAGTTATCAAGAGAAACAGTCTCGAAAGCGTTGTCGGACGATCATGTGTGGATTGAATGATCCGCGTGCTGATCTTCTGCGGAGCGTTGATCGGCGAATTGCCGAAGCCAATGTCATCAATATTCACAAGGTTGAGCATTTCGTGGATCTCCCGGCTTTTCTTTCGCGCCTCGGCTCGTCCAAGCCAATCGTGGTGACAATGCACGACTTAAGCGCCATAACCGGCGGCTGCGATTATCCCGGTTCATGCGCGCGGTTCGAGGCATCTTGTGGTCGTTGCCCGATAATCGGTTCAAAATTCCCGGCGGACTATTCGCACAGGATTTTCCGAATGAAACAGAAGGCGTATCGAGCCTTGGCGCCCACCCAGCTCACGTTCGTAGCGAATAGTCGATGGAGTGCCGAGCACGCCAGTCGCAGTGGTCTGGTGAATGGCACAGCGGTAGAGCTAATCCACTACGGAATAGATCAGAGGATCTATAATCCGGAACGGCG
>QHOQ01000212.1:0-12008 GCA_003219355.1 Verrucomicrobiota bacterium | reverse complement strand
CGCGGAAGAGCCGGTGCTGTTGTTTGCCGCGCATGACTTAGGCTTGCCGCACAAAGGTGGGCGCTATTTACGGGACGCCCTGGTGAATGTCCGCTACCAACGACCCATTCGTCTTTTGACAATGGGCGCGGGCCATTTTGAGGCCGGCTCAGGATATCACCATACCCATTTTGGCCGGGTTGAAAGCGATGAGTTGCAAGCGTTGCTTTATCGGGCGGCGGATGTGTTTATCATTCCCTCGCTGGAGGAGGCCTTCGGCCAGGCTGCCTTGGAAGCTGTAGCCTGCGGCGCCGTCGTCGCGGGGTTTAACGTGGGAGGGATCTCGGATATTGTTAAATGCGGTCTCAATGGGCTGTTGGTCGAGCGGCAAGACACGCAAGCTCTGTCCGAAGCTCTGCTGAAACTCCTTAAAGACGAGGCGCTAAGACGCCACTGGCAGAGCTCTTGCGAGACCTGGGTGGGTGACCATTTTTCCTATTCCAAAAACGCTGCTGCCTACGTCGCACTTTACGATTCACTGCTCAATGTTGAACTGCGAAATCAGGATTTAAAGCGGCCAGATCTCCAGACTTCGCTCTGATAAGCTTTAACAAAATGACTCAGCGAAAACTCAAAATCGCCATCAGCATTTCATGTTTCAGACCGGACACTGGAGGACAGCAGGCACATGCGGAACAACTTTCGCAGCATCTTCAAAAGCGAGGTCATGACGTAGTTGTTGTCACGCGCGCCGCAACCCGCGTGCCTCACGGGAGAGATTACCTGTTTTTCAACGAGCCTAACTCTGCTCTCACTGTGAAAGGTGTGCCGGTTAGACCGCTTGTATTTTCGAGATTCTGGCTGCCAGTTCTCTGGTTCCTTGGCAAATGTGTTGTCCGGCCTCATCTCGAAGGGTTAGCCGTGAATTTATATCAGTTTGTCTCCAGAAAATCCGCGCGTAATGCCTTCGCAGGAATGGATGTTATTCATCATATCGGCGAAGCCTCGCCATTAAGCGGTTTCGCTGCCGCCGTCGCCGCCAAACACTGGCGAGTTCCTTTTGTGGTTCAACCGACCTGCCACCCGCACCATGTGGGAGATTCATCCTTGGATTTACTTCTTTTTGAAAAAGCGGATCGCTTGGTAGTACATACAAAATACGAAGCAAATTACCTTCGCCAAAAGTCAGTCCGATGCCCTATCGACGTGGTCGGCAATGGCATTGAAGACCGCGCTGACGGGGATGCTGAACGCTTTAGAGCGAGGTTTGGCGTCACGGGCCATTTCATTCTGTTTATCGGACGAAAGGATTTATCTGTTGCTTCTGGATGCATTCAAAATTATTCGCTGCCAGACGCCCGATATAAGTTTAATTTGTATGGGGCCAACGGACTCGACAGCTAAGCAGCAAGAGATCGAAGGGCTGATAGATTTGGATTTTACTTCCGAAGAGTTGAAGCACGATGCGCTTGCGGCTTGCACTTGTCTTTGCATTCCTTCTGACGGGGAATCCTTTGGGCTTGTGTATATGGAAGCAGGGCGATACTGTAAGGCAGCCGTAGGTCGGAAAGTGGCCGTGCTTCAAGAATTGTTGAACGACGGTGAGGCGGCCGTGTTGTTGGGAGTCCCGGATAAGGCGCGCAATAGAGCTGTGCTTAGCCCAGAAGCCCTCGCGGCCGGCTTGTTGAAACTCCTTTCAGATCCAAAAGAATGTTACCGCATCGGCGAGAATTGTCGCGCAGTTTCGGAGCAATTCCTCTGGCCACGTGTTGTAAAAAGGTTTGAAGCAAGTTACTATCAAGCCGTGGACGACTTTAAAAGGCATCGCACCCCTAAACGCTCGGACCATTCATGACACGACGTTTTTGCTAGCTCAACATTTACACTGTTTTATTGCCCTAATATCGTGGTCTTTCGACGGGAGTGATGTGTGATTGATGATGCTGTGGTTGCGCATTTCACCTCTCAACTGGCGGGCGGAGCAGGCATCGCGGCGCAACGTTTGCATCTGGCGTTGTGCCGGGCAGGGGTGAAAAGCGTGCTGCATTTTGGCGCGGGTGAGGCGATAGATTCCACGATGGTTCCAGCTTTTCAGAATCGTACCTTTTTCTGGAGAAACGCTGTTGCGCTGGCCAACAGTTGGCGCGGTCGCCGTCAAGCCAAAGGTGGATTTGTGACCAGCCCCCGTTGGGTTCGCAAAACACCCATTCAGAGATTCAGTGGATTGCCCAAGGTGACAAATCTTCACTGGGTGGCACGATGGCTGGATCTGCCCAGTTTCCTTGGGTCGCTGCCCCCGGGGGCGCCGGTAGTTTGGTCACTGCACGATTTAATTCCCATCACGGGCGGATGTCATTATCCTGGCGAGTGCGACCACTTCACCCGTCAATGCGGGAACTGTCCGCAGCAAAGAAAACCGCGCCCCCGCGACGACACCTACAAGTTCTTTCGTATCAAAGACCGTTGCTACTCCGAGAAAAATCTGCATTTGGTTGGTAACAGTGAATGGACGACCTCACAAATCCGCCGTTCGGGACTTGCCAAACACGCAATGTCAATTCATACGATTCACTACGGACTGGATGTCGAGGAATACAAGTCCGTTGACAAGCTTTGTGCCCGGCGGGCCCTTGGGATTCCTGATGACCGCTTCGTCGTGGGCTTCGCGTGCATGGATTTTTCCGAGGAACGAAAAGGAGCCACTCTATTGCTCGAGGCTTTGAGAACTCTGCCGGCACAAAAAATTCTTCTGCTGGCGTTTGGTGTAGGGAAGTGGCCTCGCGCCAGCGGGATTGGAAGCATGCAATTGGGAGCTCTGAATAGTCTCCAACTCCAATGTTTGTTCTATTCAGCCTTGGATGTGTTCACCACTCCCAGCCGGGCAGAGACTTTCGGGAATACAGCGCTGGAAGCCATGGCGTGTGAAACCCCGGTTATCGCCTACGCGGCTGGAGGCCTAACTGACGTGGTGGCGGATCGTGAAACGGGGCTGCTCGAGCCAGAGATTGGAAGCGTACCCGGACTGGCCCGCATGCTGCAATGGATGTGGCAACATCCCGCTGAACGTCGGGCGATGGGCATTGCCGCGCGACGACGCGTGATCTCTCACTTCACGGACGACATGATGGCGCGGCGTTACTCTGAGCTTTACGGGCGATTGTTGTCGGGCTCCGAGACGTGACTGGGGTGAACGATTGCACGGCGCCAAAACAAAGATGAACCAGAATTCGCTACTAGAACCACTGATGACCGGCTTCGTGCGGCTACAGAATCTGATGTGGTTTTATCTTCATAATCTGTATTCAGGTACATCTTCTATTTGCTCTTCAATAGCTTAGGCATCCGTCTTCATGTGTGGAGTAATTTTTTGGACTGTTCGTTCTCTGAAGAAACCGTTGATGGACATTTTTGAACTTGGCGTCAGAATGGCGCTTGCATGGTGGAATCGTGCGCGCTTCGTCTTCTCGACGATTTCAGCTTACCGAGCCCGCATTGTTTTCGATGGAATCAGTTGTCCTTGCCCTGGCTAGTAACGAGCGCTATTTCCCCGGACTTTACTGCGCGCTAGCAAGCGCTTTATCGCACATGGCCAGGGAGAGAACGGTGGATGTGCGCGTGTTCGACGGCGGCATCTCCCAAACGTCTAAGAATATACTTTCGCGATTGGGTGGGAGATTCGGCAACTCGGTCCGATTGGAGTTTATGTCGATGGACGCCGCGATTTTTCGTGGCGCCACGCTTGGTCCAGGCGGATCGCACATTGCTTATTGCCGGATTTTGCTGCCGCGCGTGCTTGACGTGCGCCGCCTGATTTACCTTGACTGCGACGTGTTGGTATTCCGCGATCTGTCCGAGCTTTTTGATCTTAAATTGTCGTCTGGCAAAATTCTCGCTGCTGTCCGCGATTCCGAGACTCTGTCACTTGGCGACGACTCCCGGATCGTGACGGATGCCATGAAACGTCCTGCTCAAGGCGCCTACTTCAATTCTGGTGTAATGCTAATGAATCTTGATGAACTCAGAAAACAGAACTTCCTGGAGCGCGCCCTCGAATTTTTGGAAACCTGGAGCGGACGCTATCGGTTTTTTGACCAGTCGGCCATCAACTTTCTTCTTTACGACCGGATTGACGCCTTGCCCGAGTATTGGAATCGAGCGTCCTGGCAGTTTGACGAGCAGGACGGCAATGATTTGGGCTGTGTGCTTCACTATACGCGTTCGGCGCCGTGGCTGCGCGAAACACCTGGCCCTGCCCAAGCGTTGTTCGAGCAATTCGCATGGCATGCAGGTTTGGCCGTCAATCGGAGGACGACCGAGTTTAAGCACTCTCAACATCAGTGGTGTTGGCGAAACGCACTGGCGCCATTACGGGCTGCGGGGTTCTTTATGGCATCGATTCTTTACAAGATTTCCGGACGTCGGAAGAAGGCAGCGGATTATCAAAGCGCGGCACGGTATTGGTTTGATTACGTGCGTAAAGCCCCGAGCCGCCGGCGTATCCATCGCCGGCGCATCGCCGAAATTCGGAATATGCAATTCGATGCCGCCAGGTCGGAAATGTAACCATGAAAGTTTTGCAGCTGAACACGCACGCATCTGGCGGGCCGCTATGAGTATGCGGCGCTTCTCTCCGAGGCACTACTTAACGAGGGAGTTGAGAGCCGCGTGTTCTGCAAGGCCTCGCCGCAGGCCTTTGGATTGCTCCTCGCTGACGAGCAATATCCGCACGGAATTATCGGACACGTTTATCCCCCGGGCACCACGTCTTCGAATGGCAGCCCGTTTCATCATGTGGCTGGACGAGAAACGGAGGTCGACGTGTTGATCGGTGCTTACGCATTCACAACCGGACATCTTAACCGCGTCTTCAAACTTGCCGAGCTGATTGGTATCAGAGACCTTTCGCAAGTCAGGAATTACGATGACATCTTACTCTCTTTCGGCGGCATGAAGCGTCTGCGGATCCACGCAATCGGACCGATGCTGCAATATGCTTCAACTTCTCTGCCGGGAGTGGCGTTATGGAAAAGTGACGAGCAATTCTGGACAGAGCGTGTCTCGGTGTTCGAGAAATTACGTGAGATCCAACTCACGATGGGGCACGCATGGTCGTCGAAATCGAAGAGCGAATCTGAAGTATGAACGTCGTTGCCCCGTTCGGCTTTGTCACTGGATGCCATCTGCGGGACCGATTCATGGTCCAGGCGACTCTCGCGAGCATTCGATACTACTGTCCAGAAGTGCCAATCTGCCTCGTCGCTGATGGGATCTTTGACGTGTCAGATCTGGTAGCAGAGTATAACGTTAGTGTATTGCGCATTCCTGACCTGCCCTCGGCGGAGATGCGGCAACTAATTGCTGGGAATCATCGCGCGAAGCTTGCAGCGATGTGGGAGGGACCATTTGAATTTTATGTCTGGCTGGACTCGGACGCCATTGTGTGGGGTGACTTTACACCACAGGTGCGCACAGACGTTGATTTCCAAATTTTCTGGGACGACACACCGATTGGGCCAGAAGAAGTTCCTGAATGGCTCCGGCATTTTTACTTCAATCTTGATGCTCTTAGAGAGTTCGATCCTGACTTCCGCTGGCAGGGCTTTAACTACTTTTGCTCAGGTGCTTTTGCATGTCGGAGAGAAGCGATCCCATTTCGTGACTGGCTCAATGTGGAGGATTGGAATCAGCGCAGGCCCGGGTTGTTTGCTTGGGGGGAGATGGGTATGCTGAACTACCTCGTTCACGCCAAGGCTCAGCGCCAGGAGATCAGAGTCGCATCAGCAGATCTGCAACACGTCTGGGCCCACCATGGAAAGCGCGAATTGCAGCAAGACTGCGCGCGTGCTGATTGGCGGTTTCCCGCTGTCGTGCATCGGCCGCGCGTAGCTCATTTCTGCTATCGTAAGCCATTGCTGCATGTATTAGACGGTTATCACAAACCGTTTACAATTGCCCGTCTTGAGCATCATCGTCGGCATCACGGGGATTTAGGAGCTTGGCTGGCAGTGCTAAACGAAGATCGCCGAGTGCTTGCCAATAAAGTCAAACGACGGCTTTGGAATTTGGTTGGGAGATGAAGGTGCTAATCGTTGCCAAAAATATTATACAACTGAAATTCCAGCTAACCCCGTTTCAATATGAATGACATGCCTAGTGTGGTTTTCTTAATCCCATTCGCATCTCGAAGGGTTAAGTCCAAATGGGAAATAGCCTGCGCTCATCTTCGGCAGACGCTTATCCATACAAAACTCAACCAATGCGAATTACTGTGTTGTTGTAGCTGGTCACGAGGCGCCTGATTTCGATGTCGGTTTTGATTCAAGATTTCAGTTCCTGTCGCTTCATCATCCCGTCCCATCTCATGAAAATTATCACGTTTCTCTAGAGCGGGACAAATTGACCAAAATTGCAGCGGCTTGGAACTACGCGAAGTTAACATGGAACCCGGACTATGTGATGAAACTAGACGCAGACGATTTTATTAGTTCAAGACTAGTTGACTGGTTAGACAATGCAAACGACGAAGCAGGCTATCTTATCAAGTATGGATGGCTTTGGAACTCTGGATCGCGTTATCTTATTGAACGCACCGAGTATCTCGACCGAGTATGCGGTTCCTGTCTCATCATTAGAAGTGATCTTGCGGATAAGAATGGACCATTTCTCACTTCGATGGAAGGCGTGTCTTTGGATGAGGCAAGTGTGAAGTTCGCGGCCAGCGATCATTATTCGCTTGTTCCTGGATCTGGCATCAGCACTCTTCTGTTGAACGATAGCCACCAGCGTTATGCGGCCCAATTCGGTTATCTGGGTCATAAACTTTTTAGCCTGCCATTTAGCGCAGTTGTTTATCGGACTGGTAATCCCGACAGTACCTCGCGTTTCGGGGGATTTTGGCGGCCAATATACACTCTACGAATGCTTGTTGGAAGCATTCGGAGGACAAGATTCATTACGCAAAGGCTGAGAAGAGAATTCATGCTTGGTTGACAGGTTGATAAGATCGGAGCGACGAGGTCTGTTCCTCAATCAGGCCACCTAAAAGTTCGTGCATAACAAGCTGGCAAGAATTCTGAAGAAATTAAAGAACCTGCCCCGCGGTCGGCAGTCCATGAGTTCCTCGCTGGAAGAATTACGGGCCATGCGTGTCAGCTATTCTCAATTTGGCGAGGACCTGGTGGTACGTACTCATTTCGGCGAAAATTTCGACAATTCCATCGGGCGATTTATTGATGTCGGCGCTTTTCACCCCTTCAAATTATCAAACACAATGTTGCTCAGCCAACTAGGCTGGCGCGGCATTAATATTGATTGCGACCCAGTGAAAATCGCTCGTTTTGAAAAGCTGCGCCCGCTCGACCAGAACATCTGCGCTGCCGTGGCCGAGGTGCCTCGCGACATGGTTTACTTGGAATATCCCAAGGGATTCACCAACCGGATAGCAGATTCCGGTGAAAAAAACCCGCTGTCTGGCTGCGGTGAAAAACCATTGAAAGCCACGCCGATAAGAGTGACGACGCTGACTCACATCATCGAACAGTCGGTTTTTCGGGGACAGCACTTTCATTATTTGAATGTGGATTGCGAGGGACAGGATTTGTCCGTGCTCAGGGGACTGGATTTTTCCCGCTATTCACCCGACCTGATAAGCGCGGAAGCTTTCACCAAGACAGCCAAAGCGGAACTGACTGCTTTTCTTGCCGGTCTCGGATACGAACTGACGGACATCGTGCACCTGACATTATTTTTCAAAAAGTCACCGACGTTGGTTGCCTGACTTCTGATAGCTTGGAAATCATCTCTTGTTCATGACTGTTTCTGTGATGATCACCACGAAGAACCGTGCAGCGGACTTGTGCCGGACGTGCCGGGTTCTACGGCAGTTGAATCCAACGCCCCTGGAGGTGCTCATCACAGCAGACGGTTGCACAGATGACACAGTCGAAGTGGTGAAGTCTGAATTGGCAAATGCGAAGTTGATTGTGAATGAAACGGGACGCGGCTCGGTGGTATCGCGCAACCAGATGGTGCGCGAGGCGCGGGGCGACTTAGTGCTTGCGCTGGATGATGACAGTTATCCGGAACAATTGGATTGTATCAACCGCATCATGCCGTTTTTTGAGAACAACCCAAAGCTTGCGGTGCTGCATTTTCCTCAGCGTACCGATGAGTATCCGGAAACGCTTATGCAGCCGAATTTCAACCCGGAACATTTGACGCGTTCGTTTGCCAGTTCCGGGGCGGTGCTGCGGCGATCAACTTATCTCCAACTGCCGGGCTTTGAATCCCGTTTTTTTCACATGTATGAAGAGCCGGACTACGCGCTTCAGTGTGTTGCGGCGGGTTATGAGGTGCTTTTTTCTCCAGTTGTCACCGTCCGTCACCACTACTCCGGCCAAGTTCGCAGCGAAATGCGAAATCATCATCGTCATTCGCGGAACGAGCTGTGGAGTGTGTTATTGCGATGCCCGTTTCCATACGTCGCGCCAGTGGCGATCTACCGCGCTGCGACGCAGTTCGGCTATGCCTGCCGAAGAGGGTTTAGCTGGGCCATTCGAGAGCCAGTATGGTGGTGGCAAGCCATGGCTGGAATTCCGTACTGCCTGGCGAAACGTCATCCGGTTTCGTGGACGAGTTATAAGCGCTGGCTTCGTTTGCCTGAGACTCCCTAATGTGGTTTTGTTCTCAACTTGGCGCGAGAGAGCATTATGCGATTCCGCGAGCGCTATTTCGTCAAGGCGTTCTCGAGCAACTGGCAACCGATGCCTGGGTGCGGCCAAGCAGCCCGCTTGCCACAGTGTCGCACACTCTAAGCGAACGGTTTCATCCCGACCTGACTAGCGCTCGCGTGCGAGCTTGGAACAGCGGTTTGCTCGCCTTCGAGTTAGCTGCTCGATTGAAGCAGCTTTCAGGTTGGCCTTTAATCCTTGCCCGCAACCACTGGTTCCAACGGAAGGTCGTCGCCTGCCTTTCGAGTTCTCGGTTGTCAGTTGTCGGCTCTCAGCCAATTCTTTTTGCGTACAGCTACGCCGCGCGTGATATCTTTCGCTTTGCCAAAACGCAGGGATGGAAAACCATATTGGGTCAAATCGATCCGGGGCCAATGGAAGAAGAGATCGTAGCCGCTGAAGCTGAAAGAGAGCCTTCATTAGCTCCCAATTGGACACGTGCGCCAGCGGATTACTGGAAGTCGTGGCGAGAAGAATGTGACATTGCCGATCGGATCATTGTGAATTCAGAATGGTCGAGGTCCTGCCTGGTGAAGGCAGGAGTTAATGATTCTAAAATATTCGTTATTCCTTTAGCGTACGAATCACCGATGCCCGATACACCGATAACTCGGGAGTATCCTCCTCACTTTACTCGCGACCGCCCGCTTCGTGTTCTCTTTTTAGGCCAGATCAACTTAAGAAAAGGAATCGCGCGACTTTTGAAAGTAGCACGATCATTTCAGTCGCAACCGGTAGAGTTCCTGATGGTTGGTCCTATTCAGATCATTATTCCTGAAGACTTGCGTTCGAACCAAAAAATCCGGTGGTTCGGACCTATCGCGCGGAACAAGGTTCAAAATCATTATGAACGAGCGGATGTCTTCCTTTTGCCAACGCTGTCAGACGGTTTTGCGCTAAGCCAACTCGAAGCGCTCGCCGACCGGCTTCCGGTAATCGCGTCCCGGCGGTGCGGCGAGGTGGTTATGGACCGCGTTAATGGTTTGCTCTTGGAAGAACCGACGGACGCCGCAATCGAAGAAGCGCTCCGATCCTGTTTAGACAATCCAGATCAGCTCGCGCAATTCTCGGAGAATGCTATGGTAGATAAGCGATTCAGTTTATCGCGTTTGGGTACCGAGTTATGCACGCTTGCATGGTAAGTCATCCATTCACCTGCCATGGTAATTTAGGGTTTTGGATTCAATGAGTTTCTTTGGCCTCACAACGCTAAGTCTATGTCAGATCGCATGGATTGTGCTTGGGGTGCTCTGGGTTGTGAGAAAACACGACGAAATACCGTTGTTGATCAGCACTCTTCTTTTTTATGTTTTTACGACTTTGGGCTTTGCTCATGGGGTGGGCTTCACCGACAGATCTTGGTAACTTCGGCTTCGATCCGATCAATTTTAAAAGTGCGTTGGACGTGCAAGCCGTCGCGACTCTCGGTGAAACCATCTTGCTGTCAGTCTACATGCTGGAGCAAAGGCGCCGGATCGATGTTCCGCATACGTTCGCTTCACCTGAATTGCTGGGTTGGCTCAAACCGCGCGTCATCGCACTGGGTGTAATCTGCATTCTTATTTCCTTACTAGCGCGGCGGTCGGTCGGGATTCAGCTCGCTTCCGGGAAATCGATGGGCTTTGAGGTGAGCAGCTACTTGATCCTACTCCCGTTAAGCTTGGTTGGGGTGGCCATTTTTATCGCGGCGCTTTGGAAAAGCGGGGCATTCCACACCAATGGCGAAAGATTTGTAGCCGTGCTTTTTTTTGTCGCGATTAGTTATCTCACGTTTCAACCGTCGATGCGGTTCCAGTTTCTCGGCTGGTTCGTGGCGGTGACAATCATTCTGTCTTCGGGGCAATCTGTGGTGCGGCGCGCTCAGGTGCTGGGCATCGGGCTCATTGGCGCTGTCGCCCTGTTCGCGGTGGCGGGCGCGCTTCGCAACGCTGAAGACCCGACGGTGGAACTAGAACAAGGCGCATGGGAAAGGCTGGCCTTTGCCCAGGATGCCAACATGCTCGATGGCTTTGCGCTTCTCCGGCAGGTCTATCCGGAGATGCTTGGTTACAGTTATGGCAGAGAGCATCTCGAGATTCTGGAACGTCCTATTCCACGCAGCTGGTGGCCCGATAAGCCGGTTGGTGGCTATATGAACAAGCTAGGGATCATCACAGCGGACACGGGGTTCACGCTCGGAATTTCTCCGAGTCTCTTTGGTTCGTTTTATCAGGAAGGCGGATTGGTCGGAGTCGTCCTTTTGTCTATCATCTACGGATTCGGTTTTGGCCGCCTGGTATCTTTCAGTACGCGTATCGTCCCTCTGGCAGGTCTCTTGATTCGCGGCAGTCTTGCCGCCGCAATAGTTCCATTGCTTCGAGGCGGTGATCTTGCCGGCATTTATGCGTGGTTCGGAATGTCTTTCTGGCCCTGTCTCCTGCTTCTCTGGCTTCGGCGGGGTGAATTTTTCGCACGAATTCCACGCCGGCAGCAATTTGCCGGTGGCGTGCCAATTCGAGTGGAACATGACATACGCGGCGAGCAAAGTTTGGTGTGAAAAATGGGGCGATCGCAATCCTTTTTGACCGGTTAGGGCCTTACCATTGGGCGCGGCTCCAAGCGGCGGCGCGTTTTTTTCGGGTCGTCGCGGTCGAAACTTGTGCGATTACGCGCGAGTACCAATGGGAGAGGGTAGACAAAGCGCCGGCATTCGAGAAAGTCACCCTGTTCGATGACGGATCGGATAGTTGTAAGTTTAAGCGCGCGCTTCTTCGGAAGAAAATGGTGAATGCCCTTGGCGAAGTAGATCCCGCAGTAGCAATGATTCCTGGCTGGGCGACGCCGGCTTCGCTAGTGGCTTTGGAATGGTGTCTGCGAAATCAACGACCGGCCGTGGTAATGTCGGAAAGTAACGCATTTGATGTAAAGAGATACGCGTTGGCAGAGTTAATTAAACGGATTGTTGTTTCGTTGTTTTCCGCTGGGCTGGCCGGCGGACAGTTACAAAGGGAGTATTTGATTACTCTCGGATTACCGCGCCATCGAGTCTTCACTGGCTATGACGTGGTGGATAACGAATATTTCGCCACTAACGCCATCTACGTCCGCGAAAACCAGGCGGCATTCCGAAGAGAATTAAAGCTACCGGAGAAGTACTTCCTTGCGTCAGCTCGGTTTGTGCGGAAGAAAAATCTACGAGGATTGATGGACGGTTATGCTTTCTACCGAAGCTTAGCGGGGCCGAACTACTGGAAGCTCGTTTTGATTGGAGACGGAGCACTTCGAGGAGAACTTGTGACTCTGGGCCATAAACTCGACTTG
>QHOQ01000169.1 GCA_003219355.1 Verrucomicrobiota bacterium | reverse complement strand
TTTGGGCTGTCGCAGCTTCATCAGCTTCGCGGACGCATCGGACGCGGCGAGCACAAATCATATTGCATTTTACTAACGTCGGATAAATCAAAAGAGACGGCAGCGAAGCTCGCTGTTTTGGAAAGGACAAACAATGGCTTTGAAGTGGCCGAAGCCGATTGGGACTTGCGCGGTCCGGGCGATTTGCTTGGGACGGCGCAGAGCGGTTTGCCGGCGCTTAAGATTGGCAATTTGAAGACCGACGCAGCTTTGATGCGGCGGGCCCGCGCTGCCGCGATGTCAATCTTCGATTCCGATCCGCGTCTGGAATTGCCTGAGAATCAACGTTTCCGGCGTTTGATTGTCGAACAACAGGGACGCACGTTTTCGAACGTCAGCTGATGAAAAATCTCGCGAAATTTTTGCTTTTTGTCCTGTTGATCAGTGCAGGAATTTCCCTTCTCTACGATTATCGTCTTAAACATGGGACGCTGAATTTGCCTTCAGCGCGAACGCCGGAAAAATACACGCTAGCTTCGACGCCGAATGTCGATCCAAAGCAAGTCGCATCGCTTGAGGCGTTGAACCGGGAGCGACGCGCGCTCGTCAGTAGCGTGATCCCGTCCGTCGTCGCGGTGAAAACGTCCAAAAAGATCGACGTCCGACGGCAATACAGCCTCGATCCGTTCGAGTTTTTCTTTCGTAACCAGCAAGGACAATTCCGCAATCCAAACGACGAGGCTTTGGTGCAAAATGCGCTTGGCTCAGGCGTGATTGTGACAAACGAGGGACATATCATCACGAATAATCACGTTGTCGATCAGGTGGATGAGATTGAAGTGCAATTAAGCGACGGCCGGACGAAAAAAGCGCGTTTAGTGGGCGCGGATTCTCAGGTCGACCTAGCGGTGCTTAAGATTGACGATCCCGGCGTCAAACCGCTTAAGTTGGCCGATTCCGACATGGTACAGGCTGGCGATTTTGTCCTAGCCATCGGAAACCCATTCGGATTCGAGGAAACAGTAACTGATGGCATTATTAGTTCGAAGGGGCGACCAAATCGTACGGACGCTTTCGGGGATCTTCTGCAAACCAATGCCGCGATCAATCCCGGCAATAGCGGCGGCCCGTTGATTAATCTGCGGGGTGAAGTCATTGGCATCAATACGGCAATTATTTCGCGGAGCGGCGGTTCGCAGGGAATTGGCTTCGCCATTCCGTCAAACACCGTTCGTACCGCCCTTGAGAGCCTGTTGAAGCGGGGGCGGATCATTCGCGGGTACCTTGGCATTCTGTCGCGGGCCATCCAGCCTGGCCAGAACGGCGCGGACACTGAAGGCGTTTTTGTCGATGACGTAGTGCCCGGATCGCCTGCAGCCGAGGCGCAACTGCAAAAGGGCGATATCATCCACAAATTCAACGGCCACGAGGTCAAGAATTTTCCCATGTTAAGAAGTTTGGTTGCGCAGGCGGAGCCGAATAAAAAAGTTGAGCTGGAAATCATGCGCGGGGGAAAGTCGCTGAACGTTGCGACGCAGATCAAAGAGCAGCCGGTTGATTATCAAACATCAGGCGTTCTTCCGCGCCGAACCCAGCCGCAGACCCCGCCGGAGCCGAACAGTCAGGCAGAAACAAATGGCCCCCTCGCGTCAATTCATGTCGAGGACCTGACGCCGGAGATGGCGCGCCAGCTCGATCTGCCGAATAATGTGCAAGGTGTTTTGGTCACGAGTGTCGACCCTGATAGCGGTGCGGCCGAATTGCAAAAAGGCGACGTCATCGAGGAAATTAATCAGCAACCAGTCGCGTCAATTTCAGATTACAATAAAATGGTTGCTTCGCTTGACCCGAGTCAACCGCAAGTCTTATCGGTTTGCCGGCACCGGATGCGTTCATTTCTCGTTTTGCGGCCACGGTAACCGGATTTGGCTGCGAGCAACGAAACTCACGCAATAGTGTGGCGTCGAACGTCGGCGCAATACGCGGATTTCGCGAATCGCAAACCCGTGCGCATTCGTTAGAGTAGTTTCGCTATGACCGTTCGCTCTCTTTTTTTCTGTGTTTTGTTCATAATGATGAAATTGGCGTCGGGCCAGGAGGATGTTCTTCATCCCGAGACGAAACCTTCTCCCGCGGCCGCCGCTCCGCCTGCCGCTTCGCCAGCAAGCACGACGCCGGCTTTGTCATCGGCGGCAACTCCATCGCCTTCCGCAACGACACCGCAATTCACTGACGTGCTTTTCAAAAACTTGAAAGCACGCGCGATCGGCCCGGCGGTGATGGGCGGTCGCATATCGGACATTGCCATCGATCCTCGCAATCCATTTGTTTTCTACGTCGGCCTCGCCCACGGCGGCGTTTTTAAAACGGGTGACAACGGTGTGTCGTTCGATCCGATCTTCGACAAGCAACCCGTGCTCTCCATTGGCGCCATTGCCATCGCTCCATCCGATTCGGATGTGATTTGGGTGGGAACAGGTGAAGCGAACGATCGCAACTCTTCCGGTTGGGGTAACGGTGTCTATCGCTCGACCGATGGCGGAGAAAATTGGCAGAATGTCGGATTGAAAGAGAGCCGCGCGATCGGACGAATCGTTGTCGATCCGCGAAAATCGGAAGTGGCATACGTGGCGGCAAGCGGTCACCTTTGGACCGATGGAGGCGAACGCGGATTGTTTAGGACAACTGACGCTGGCAAAACCTGGAAACTTATTTTGCAAGCGCCATCGCCGCACAATGCGCGCACAGGCTGCTGCGACGTGATTCTCGATCCAGGCAATTCAGAAATTGTTTACGCGGCGCTTTATGCGCGACAGCGCACGCCGTGGAGCTTTTCCTCCGGGCCTGACGTTACCAACGGCGAGGATGTTGGCGGCATCTTCAAGAGCACGAATGGCGGCGTGAGCTGGAAGAAACTGGCCGGAGGATTGCCACTGCAAACCGGTCGCATCGGACTCGCGATCAGCGCGAGCAATCCCAAGGTCGTCATGGCCTTGGTCCAAAGTTATGAGGGCGGTTCTGGTCAGTTGACCGATCTGCGTAGCAAGAGCGGCGGCGTTTTTCGCTCTGAAGATGGCGGAGAGAAATGGACACGCACCAGCGCGATCGATCCGCGCCCGTTTTATTTCAGCCAAATCCGAATCGACCCGGCCAACGATCAGCGAGTTTATCAGCTCGGGTTCGGGTTGCTCGTTTCCGATGATGGTGGGAAAAATTTCCGGGAAGATCTTTCCGAGAAGGTGCATCCGGATTGTCACGCATTTGCCATTCAACCAGGCACTGTGCCGCCGCCGAAACCGCCAAAACCGGAAGACAAGAACAAACCGCCGAAACCGCCGGTTTGCCAGCGCGTATTGCTGGGAACCGATGGCGGTGTTTACCAAAGTTTCGCGGCTGGCAAGGGCTGGAATCATCTCAATTCCATTCCGGCTGGAGAATTTTATCGAATCACTCTTGACGACACGAAGCCTTACTTCCGCATCGCCGGCGGGCTTCAGGATAACGAGAACTGGGTCGGACCCAGCGCCGTGCCGAGCAAGGAAGGAATTCGTAATTCCGATTGGACTGCGCTCGCCGGCGGCGACGGATTCTACGTCGTATTCGATCCGAACGATCGCGACACTTTTTATGCGGAAAGCCAGCAAGGTGAAGTGCATCGGATCAATTTGCGTAATGGCGAGCTCCGCCGCTTGCGGCCGGAGCCGACAGAAGGCGCGCCGCGATATCGGTTTCATTGGAATTCGCCGCTGATTGGAAGCCGGCACAAGCCGGGCGTGATTTATTTGGGCGGCAACTGCGTTTTCAAATTGACCGATCGCGCGGAGAAATATTCGGTCATCAGTCCGGATCTCACGCACAACGATCCGGCGCGCACGACTACAACCGGAAGCGGCGCTGAAAATTACGGCGTCGTCTATTCGTTAACCGAATCGCCCAAGCGCGCGGGCCTATTGTGGGCCGGAACTGACGACGGGCGTTTATGGATCACCGAGAACGATGGCGGAAAATGGACCGAGCTAACAAACAATCTGCCGGAGCCCGGGCGCGGACAATGGGTTGTGCGCATTGAGCCAAGCAATACCGATTCAAATGTCGCTTATGTTGCGACAAACGCGTATCGGAGCGGGGACGACCGTCCGATGATTTTGCGTACTGTCGATCTTGGCAAAACATGGCAACCGGTCGTGGGGGACCTCCCTGCGAACGATCCGGTCGAAGCTGTGCGTGAAGATCCGGTAAATCCGAAATTACTCTACGCCGGCACGCACTTCGGATTGTTCGCATCGTTTGATCAAGGCACGCACTGGATCCGGATCAGCGACGTTCCCGCGGTGCGCATCGATGACGTTCAAATTCATCCGCGCACAAACGATCTCGTGATCGCAACCCACGGTCGCAGTATCGCCATTCTCGATGACAGCAGTCCTTTACGCGAACTCACACCGGAGATCGCGGCGAAACCGGCGCACTTGTTTAGCGTGCGTTCGGTTACTGGCGCCTATCTCCAACCCGGATTCGCCGATTCGAATGGTAAAGGCATTTATCGCGGTGCAAATCCGGCCGAGGGCGCGCTCTTCACTGTATGGGTAAAAGAATTTACCGGTGACGAAATCAAAATCGCAGTTACGAAATCGACTGGGCAACCGGTCGCGAACCTGAA
>QHOQ01000168.1 GCA_003219355.1 Verrucomicrobiota bacterium | reverse complement strand
GCCGCCGATCTAATAAATTTTTATTTTCGTCTGGCGGACATACCGATTCGTTTCTTGAGCAATGTGCGGGACTGGCGACGCTGGGAGGCCGGCTGTTTCCAGATGCTCAACGGCGACCGGTTTCGGGCGTCGGTCATCGACAAACAGACGGTTCGCTTGGACAAGCTACCGGGGCAAAGTCTTTGGGACCACATGAAACAGGGGACGTTGGCCCAACGCATGCTCGAAGCGGCTGGCCGCGAATATCGCCACGCTCATCAGTTTTGGCGCGATGAATTTGGCGCACCGTGGTCCCACGCCGATGCGTCGATGACCAACGTGATTTATGACGAGAAGACGAACCGTGCGCGGTTGATCGATTTCGAGATCGTGCACGAGAAATCGTGGCCGGCCACGGCGCGGCACGCCAATGATTTACTGGTTTTTTTGGTCGATATGGTGGAAACCGTTCCGGCGCGGCAATGGCTTCCTTTTGCGAGTTCCTTTCTCAAGACCTACGCGGATCGAGAAGTGATTACCGAGTTAAAAAAGCAGCTTGTTGTCCCGAAAGGACTCGCATTGGTCTGGTGGAATGTTCGTACGAATTTCGCCAAGAGCACGAAGGTAAAACGGCGATTACGAGATTTGCGGAAGGCGATCGAGAAACTGGAGCTCTACCGAACCGTTGCGGCCAAACGAGTCCGCAAGAGACGGCGCGCCTCAATCACTTGCCAGGAAATGAGCCCCGGAATGCCAAGAGCGAGTTCGCGGACTCGTGCAATCAAGGAGAGCGCAAATGCTGTGTCGCCGGGAATACCAAGCAGATTGCCGACGATCAGGTAACCGCCTTCCTGCACTCCCAATGCGCCCGGAACAGGAAACATTGCCGAGCGGATCGTCAAAATCACACTTTGGAGAATCAGCGCGTTGATCAACGTCGCGTGCGAACCGATCGCGCGAAGCGCGATCCAGATTTCGCCCGAGCCAAGAACCAGCGAAATAGTCGTCCACAAACAGCACCCCACCACACCGCTTCGGCGCGCATACAGTTTTCGAACTGTTTGATCCAGTGTGTCGCCGCTTTGCCCGAGCGAATGCCATTCCGGCGAATTAGCCAACTTTGAGATAATAACTCCGATAAAACGAAACATTCCCAGCCGCTGGACAATATAGAATCCGACAACGGCAAGGATCCCGATCAGCGCTCCAACTAAGGTCGGACCGACGAAGGTTCTGTGTCCGGTTACGCTGACAATCAGGCCTAAGCCAAGCAGCGTAAAAGCGATCTGTACGAAAACCCCCAGCGTAATGTCCGCGAGGACGCTTGCCGCGGCCACAGGTAGTGGCGTGCCGCTGATCGCTGCCAGTCGAGCGCGAACTATATCTCCGCCGACCGCGGCGGAAGGCACCAGTGTGCTAACCGATTCCCCCACCCAGCGCATCCAAAGCAGTTGCAGTAGCGCCGGACGTTCGGATTTTGGAAAAAGAACCCACCATGCAAGCGCATCGAGAAATACCGGCACCGCGAAATGGAATGCCACCACCGCAGCAATGGCCCAGCCTGCTGCAGTGAAGGCTGCGCCGACTTGGGGTAGTCCTTGCCGGATGAGCAGGATTGTGAAGAGCGCAGCCCCAGCGAGGCCAAGCAACCATACGGTTACGTGTATTTTGCCCAATGCTTTCATCCGTTCTCCGAGACAATTCGGGCGCGCGTGAGAAGTTGCGCCTACGCGCAGGCGAAAGGCAGCGCTCGCCCAAACCTGCGTCGAGCGGCGGTTGATCAGCTCAGGAGACTTTGCGCGGCTTGTTCTGTCTCTTCGACGCGCACGAAGGCGGGTTCGCTAACAAGGGGCACGCCAGGGGCCAGAACCACGCTTCGCCGCATCGGCTTACCGGCAAACAGACAAAACGCCAACCACAGAATACCGAACACGATTGCTGCCAAAACGTCGGTCAAAAAATGCGCGCCCAAAGCGATGCGGCTGAATCCCACCAAGGCGATCAGCAATGCCGCGCTAGCAACTGTCAGCCTCCGCCAGTGGCGCGCCTTCATTGCCGGCAGGATGAAAAGAGCGAGCTGCCCGTAAAGCAAAGTGGCTCCGATGGTATGGCCGCTCGCAAAACTGTAGCCGGACCAATCGACGAACGGCCCGTCAACAAATGGACGATGTCGATGGACGAGCTGCTTGAGCAGCTCGTTGAGCAGCATACAGCCCGGCACGGCCACAATCAATGTAACGAGCGACGGCCACCACTTTTTCCAGACAAAAAATAACACCGCGAAAAATAACACGACTCCAATCCACTCGCTTGAACCGAATTCGGTTAAGGCCCGCAGCACGCTGACAAATGTGCGCGTCAAATGCGCGTGGAACCATCCCGCAACTTCATGATCGGGCCCGGCAAGGGGGTTGACCATGGCGAAGGCCACGTAATTCTGGGGGAGAATGAGGGGGTTTGGCACAAAAAGAGCCAATAAACCTAGTGCCCATTTAACACCTGTCAAACGGGAAAACAGGCAAATTCGAAATCGAAATCAGCCCTCAATCCGGCCATTGTGTAAGGTGCCCATACGGATCATTGCATCCAAGTGCAACAGCCGCTAGAAAAAGGAAAGTGAACCGCCTGTACTCCGGCGAAAATTAGGAACTTCGTTTGGCAGTTGCAGCTTCGATGAACCGCGTGAAGATCTGCGCGCCCTGAACTTGCTTACGAATTAACGCAGCGCTCGCCAGCGCCGTTTTTTGGCGTGAAACGTGTCACGGCCAAAAAAAAGCTGGCTCGGAATCGCCTCCAAGCCAGCTCAGTGGATTTTATATCCTATGTCAGCTTAGTACCCATTGCGGTAGTAATGGTGACGATGGTGGCGGTAATAAACCCGGTGCCCACCGGACCAGTAGAATGAAGGTCCCCCATAATAGCCATAGTACGGATATAGTCGAGAGTATCCATACGGGTAATAGCCGTATCCGTAACCCGGATAGCCATAATAGCCGCCCCCAATTCCGACCGAAATCTGAGCGTCAGAACGCTGCACGGGAACGAAAGCCAATCCACTTACCATCAATGCAATTAAGAGAAGCTTTTTCATATATTTTCCCTTCTAGTTTGTTGTTTTGCGAGGGATGGAAGCTCCTGCTAGGCATTTCCTGGACGCTTTAGAATAGGCGTCTCCCTCTAAATAAGTAATCGGATGCAGACAGTCGCGCGGTTGCCAAAAAGGGCCAAAAACGAGAGCGGATTCTGCCCGGGATCTGACTCTCAAGTTCGAGAAACGCTGTTAGCTTTTCGTCAGGCTAATGATAAATCGCTTTCCATTGTCGCATGCAGATGGGCGGCCCCATTTCAAAATAACTTCAGTGTGTCTGCCACGACACCCTGCCGTGGCTTATCTCTCTCTCGTTAGGTCGTCTCGCCCGCCCGATGGACAGCGGATCGCAGCTTGCTAGGACAAGGGGCTTATGAACATTGCCGGACTTCGTTCGATTGGCTCCGCGGTGCTGCTTGTTTTGCTCGCCGGAGCTGGCTGTAATCGGCCCAAACGAGCGTCGTCAGAGTCGAGCGCCGCGCCGACACCGCAGGGGGTTCGTGCCAGCATTACTGCGCGCGCGCCAGATGCATTCTACGATCCGCCGTCGGACCTGCCGCACCAGCCTGGCGCGTTACTGCGGAGCGAGCCGCTCAAAGACGTGATACTGCCAGCCGGCATGCGAGGCTGGCGCATCCTTTATGCAACCACTGTGGACGACAGCACGCCAGCGACGGCGGTCGCGACCGTGTTCGCGCCGACCGATCCTCCCGCAGGCCCACGTTTTGTCATAATATGGGAGCACGGTACGACGGGCCTGTTGCAGAAATGCATGCCGTCGCTTTTCTCGGCGCCGAGCGCGGGCATCCCCGGGCGCGACCGGATTGTGAAGGCTGGCTGGGTAGTAGTCGAGACAGATTACTCTTTCGCTGAGAAGGGTGGCCCGCATCCCTACTTGATCGGCGAAGGCGAAGCGCGTGCGGCGCTCGATTCGGTCCGTGCAGCGTGCCAGATGTCTGAGCTTACGCTCGACCAACGCATAATGGTGTGGGGTTACTCGCAGGGAGGGCACGCAGCGCTTTGGACCGGCATTATCGGGCCGCGCTACGCGCCGGAGCTCGAAATCCTCGGCGTCACGGCAATCGCACCGGCCGCAAACATTAAGAACATTCTCGCGATGAACGTCGCAGTGGACAAACGGTTTGGGCCGTATCTCGCGCTAGCGTACAGCCGGTTCTACCCTGACATCATATTCGAGCAAGCGCTTCGGCCCGAGGCGCTCGATGCTGCGCGTCAGATAGTAAACTTATGCGACTTCGTCCCGCCTGAGGATCCGGAACGCATCGAGGCACTGGCGGCGACCTTCGACGGTCCAGCATTGGCGACGAGTTCGAACAAAGCGCTTCAAGCCCGGCTTGAGCAGAACACGCCCGACGGTCTGATAAAGGCTCCCGTCGTAATCGCGCAAGGCCTCTCGGACATCGTCGTGCCGCCGACTGCCACCGACGCGTATGTCAAAGAGCGCTGCTCTGCTGGTCAACGACTCGAGTATTGGACATTCGCGGGGCGCGACCACTTCACGATCGTCCAGCCCGGTGCGCCGCTGGAGGAACTGCTCATTAGGTGGACGATGGCCCGCTTCGCGAATGAGCCGCAAGCGAACGGTTGTGTCCGCAAGTCTTTCTGATTGTCGCGTGGGCTCGAAAGGGCCCGGCTGTTTTGCTCAATCTAATTGTCGTTAGCCAGTTAATTTGATCGGACCGCTGTCGACGGCCAGTATGAACTCGTAGCAGGTGAGAAAGGCTGGATTTGAAACGATGAACCATTGCCCGCGCCACGGTGCTTCAGTTGTTTAGCCGCCGATGCTAGTTTTGCCAAACCTTGTTCAATTTGCGCTTTTGACCAGGCCGCAAATCCAAAGACGAATGCCGGATCCAACTGAGCCTTGATGCAGAAGAAAGAAAGAGGCCGGGGCCAAACGCCGGTTTGCTCACGAGCAAGCATGAATAACGGTAAATCTTCTCTGCGCCGCAGCCAGGCGATGAAGTGCAAACCGGCCGGCGTTACTTCCAGATCGAAATAGTCGCCCAGCGATTTTCGGAATTGTTCGAT
>QHOQ01000055.1 GCA_003219355.1 Verrucomicrobiota bacterium | reverse complement strand
TCTCGTTTCTCCATGATGAATTTATCGAGCGCCGGATCGACGGGCAGGGGATAATCACCATTGAAACAAGCCAGGCAAAATTTGTTCATCGGCTGGCCGGTTGCCCGCACCATTCCTTCGACATCAAGATAACCGAGACTATCTACGCCGAGATATTTGCAGATTTCTTCCATCGACATTCTGTTTGCGATCAACTTTTCCGGATCGGGAAAATCGATGCCGTAATGGCAGGCGAAGCGATGCGGCGGACAACTCACACGCATGTGCACCTCTTTCGCGCCGGCTTCGCGCAAATTCACCACGCGGGCCCGCGCAGTCGTGCCGCGCACGATTGAATCGTCGACCACCACCACCCGTTTACCCGCGACCATTTCCTTGATCAGGTTCAATTTCACACGCACATCGAAATCGCGGATGAGCTGGCTCGGCTGCAAGAACGTGCGGCCAATGTAGTGATTGCGCACGAAGGCGTGCGAATAGGGAATATTCAATTCCTGGGCGAAACCAAGCGCGGCGTAATTCCCCGAGTCCGGCACCGGGATGACGATGTCTGCCTCGACTGGAAATTTGCGCGCCAGCTCGCGTCCCATTTCGGTGCGCACTTTGCCAACGTTCACACCGCCGATGATGCTGTCAGGTCGCGCGAAATACACATACTCGAACATGCAGAAGGCCGGTTGTTGCGACAAAAATGGCCGCTCTGATCGCAATCCGTTTTCATCGATGATCAAAACCTCGCCGGGTTCGATCTCGCGAATGAATTCTGCGTGAATGAGATCGAAGGCGCAGGTTTCGGAGGCGAGCACATAAGCGCCGTCCAGTTTGCCGAGCGAAAGCGGCCGCCAGCCGAACGGATCGCGCACGGCGATGAGCTCGCGCTCACTCATGATGATAAGCGAAAATGCGCCTTCGATTCTGCGCAACGCTGACAACACGCTGGCGCCGTTGTCGGCCGGTCGCGCGAGCAGATGCAAAATGATCTCGCTATCGGCGGTCGTTTGAAAAATCGAGCCTTTGCGTTCCAGCTCGTCGCGCAAAAGATCCGCATTAATCAAGTTGCCATTGTGCGCGATCGCCATTTGGCCGCGCACGCAATCGACCACAAAGGGTTGCGCGTTTTTGATCGTGCTCGTGCCGGTGGTCGAGTAGCGCGTGTGCCCGAGTGCACGCGTGCCTTTCAATTTTTCCAGCTCAGCCTGACCAAAGACCTGCGAGACCAGGCCCATGTCCTTGTGCAGAACGAACGACGTGCCTGGCCCGTTACTCGTGACAATGCCGGCGCTCTCCTGGCCGCGATGTTGCAAGGCGAAAAGCCCGTAGTAAGTCAGGACGGCCGCGTTTGGATGGCCGAACACGCCGAAGAGCCCGCACTCATGCTGCGGAAAAACAGCCGAGTCAGGCGCGTTGTCGATGTCCAACTTGTCTGAGGGGGAGGTCACACGCAATAATTCACTAGATTGGAACGTATTCAATCTCGCGTTTTCGAAAGTGCTTCACAAGCTGGGAATTCTTTCCGTTTCGCCTTCAACAGCGCGGCGGATGGCGTTAAACCAATCGTCGTAAAGGTCGACAATCGGCCAACGGAAAGTTTCCTCGTTTATGGCGATGCGCAGTTCATCGCCGCCGACTTTGCCTAATTGCTGCGCGCTTCCGCAAGATCGATATCGTGTTTTCCACATTCGTGGGCGCGGTGGAAATTACAATCCGCGATTGCGACTCGTTGAAGAGAATCTGAGGTGTACTGGCATGCTCGTTAGTTGCGGCTGAAACAGCCATCCCGACACCATCAAGATCGCAATCCGCGCCCAAGAGGCCAGACGGATTAAAGCAGCATTCAGCGAGTGCAACGGCGAGCCCGCCTTCGGAGCAGTCGTGCGCGCTCGTCACCAGACCTTCGCGAATTAACTCGCGAACTGCGCTTTGCACTTTAATTTCAATTTCAAGATCGACACGGGGTGGAGGACCTTGCTTGCGTCCGTGACAAACTTTCAGGAACTGCGATCCGCCCAGTTCGTTGCCGGCTTGGCCGGCAAGAATGACCACGTCACCACCGTCTTTGAACCATTGCGTCGTAATATGTCGTTCTTCGTCAATCAAGCCGACCATTCCAATAGTCGGCGTCGGATCGACGACTCCTACCGGACTCTCATTATATAAAGAGACGTTTCCCCCGGTAACGGGTGTCCCGAAGGCGCGACAAGCTTCGGCGATGCCTTCCACCGCTTCGCGTAGTTGCCAGAAATTTTCCGGTTTGTAGGGATTGCCGAAATTCAAATTGTCGGTCACGGCGAGCGGCCTTGCGCCGGAGCAAGTCAAATTCCGCGCCGCTTCCGCCACAGCGATTTTGGCGCCTTCCCGAGGATCGAGTGCGCAATAGAGCGAATTACAATCGCTCGTGGCGGCCAGAATTTTGTTTGCGTAGCGGACAAAAAACACGGCGGCGTCCGATCCCGGTTTTACGACCGTCCCGGTCCGCACCGTGTGATCGTATTGGCGATATACCCAGTTCTTCGATGCAATTGTCGGATCGCTGAGCAGTTGGCGAAGAGCTTGATGATCGTCGATCTTCGGAAGAGTTGCGAAGTCGAACGCCACAGTTTTTGGCAACGCCTTTGCCTCGCGCGAGTAAAGCGGCGCCTCTTCAGCAAGCGGTTTGGCTGGAATTTCAGCGGTAACCGAGCCGTCGTTGCGGACTCGCATCATACCATCGTCCGTCACGTGTCCAATCTCGGCGCAGGGGACATCCCATTTTTCAAAAACTTCGCGCACGGCATTTTCGTAACCGCTCTTGGCGATGATCAGCATCCGTTCCTGTGATTCGCTTAGCAGAATTTCGTACGGTGTCATGCCCGGCTCGCGTTTCGGCACCCTGGTCAAATCGATTTCAATTCCGCTGTCGGCGCGACTCGCCGTTTCACACGTCGAACAAGTGAGACCGGCGGCGCCCATGTCCTGAATTCCGGCAACGGCACCGCGGGTAAGTAGTTCGAGACACGCTTCGAGTAATAATTTTTCCTTGAACGGATCGCCGACCTGAACCGCAGGACGATCTTCGCGCGATTGATCAGTTAGTTCGCGGGACGCGAACGCTGCGCCAGCGAGACCGTCACGTCCGGTCTCGGCGCCGGCGTAAAAGACTGGATTGCCCACGCCGTGCGCCGCACCGCGCACAAGCTGTTCATGTCGCAATACGCCGAGGCAAAAAACATTTACGAGCGGATTACCTTCGAAGCTTTCGTCAAAATAAATCTCGCCGCCGATCGTCGGGATTCCGACGCAATTGCCGTAATGAGCGATCCCGCTGACGACTCCCGTAAACAAACGCCGGTTTGCCGCGATCTTGGATGATTTCATTGGTCCGGTCGGAGTCGGACTGGCATTTGAGCCTGGCCCTACTGGCTCCGTTATCGGCCCGAAGCGCAGCGAATTCAGGCAAAATTCGGGACGCGCGCCCATCGTGAAAATGTCGCGAATGATTCCGCCGACCCCCGTAGCCGCACCTTGAAAGGGTTCAATCGCGCTTGGATGGTTGTGGCTTTCCATCTTAAATGCGATCGCCCAGCCATCGCCGATATCGACGACGCCAGCGTTTTCTTCTCCGGCGCGCACGAGAATGTTGGGCCCGGTAGTCGGGAATTTTTTCAGCTCTTTTCGCGAATTTTTGTACGAGCAATGCTCGCTCCACATGACTGAAAAGATTCCCAGCTCGGTGAAATTGGGCTCACGGCCGAGGATTTTCTTGATGTGCTCGAATTCCTCGGGGATGAGGCCGTGTTCCGCCACGACATCCGGTGTGACAACCGGGTCGAGAGTCGGCTCGGCTTTAGTCATAACGCATCACACATTAACGAATCTGGGGGCTCGCTCAATCGCGCAATTCGTATATTGCTTCGAAGTAGCGCCAGGGTTGCGCGTCCGCTAAGTCAGCGAGCCGCGAAGCATGAATAGAACAGCAACAGTAAAAGAGGGAGGGTCATCGTGAAGAAAACAATTATCGTTCTCGCTTGCACGCTCATCGTGCCAGTGGCGTTTGCACAAACAAGCACGACTACAACGGAAACCTCAACGAGTTCGCAAGGCACAGTGACCACCTACGAACCCGGGAAAAGAATCGTTGTCCGGACTGAGAGGGAAGACAATCCGATTAGTTACGTGCTTGGCAAGACAGCCCATTACGTCGATAAAGCCGGCAAGAAAATCGACCAACATCTGATCAGGCCTGGAAGTCGCGTCATTGTTTACACTTCGAGAGGCCAGATGCACGCTGCCAAGCGCGTGGTGCTTGACCAAGATTAAGCGAAATACATTCCGAGACTTGGAGCTGCAGGTTCAAGTGCAGAGCCTGCGAGCTTGGTTGATGCGCGACAAGATGATGAGTGGATTCGATCGAATACCTCGGTGCCGGTGACAGTCAAACTCTTGACGGCCGCGCTAGGTAGCGGCGGCCATGGGGCCCCGTGGCTACGAACCAATGGAGAAGAAGTAATAATAAACAAGGGAGGCATATAGTGAAAACAATAATGATCGCTCTCGCCTGCGCGCTGACCGCCCCGTTGGCGTTCGCCCAGACAAGTACGACAACGACAGAGAAAGCAACAACTAACACACAACCAACAACGACAACGCAAACAACCACAACCTCCACTGCCGGCACGGTAACGACGTATACGCCTGGCAAGACGATTGTGGTCCAGAGCAACCAGGGACCGGTCAGCTTCGCGCTGGGTACTGCCGCTCGCATCGTCGACGGCACCGGCCATGTCATCACGTCAGCGCTCAAACCGGGTCAGCGTGTCCGGGTTTATTACACGGGCAGGGACGAGAATCGGGCCGTGGAACGCGTGATTGTTGAAGATTAAGCGAAAAGAAATTCGCCAATTTAGAGCCACAGGGTCCAGAGTGGATCCTGGGGTTTGTTGGTGCGCGAAGGGATGATGACGTGGATTCGATCGAATACCTCGGTGCCGGTGGCAGTCAAACTCTCGACGGCCGCGCTAGATAGCCGGCCATTGGGTCCCCAGGCTACGAACCATGGGGAAGAAGTGATAACAAACAAGGGAGGATGATAGTGAAAAGAATAATGATCGCTCTCGCTTGCGCGATGATCGCGCCGATCGCGTTCGCGCAAACGAGCACAAGCACAACGGAACGAACCACAACAACCGCACCCGACACGGCCACGACCACTGAGACAACCACGTACTCAGCTGGCACCGTGACCACATACGAGCCCGGCAAAACCATCGTCGTTCGCAGCGCGGAAGGCCCGGTTAGCTTCGCGCTCGGCACGGCCGCGCGCATCGTCAATGGCGCCGGTACGGTCGTGACGGCCCCGCTCCGGGCTGGTCAGAAGGTACGTGTGTATTACACCGGCACCGGTGAGAAGCGCGTCGTGGAACGCGTTCTTGTCGAAGATTAAGCGAAATTAATTCGCAAACTCAAAGCCGCAGGATTCCGTGGGAATCCTGCGGCTTTTCATTTTCTGCGCCTGGGGGAGAATACAGATGTGGATCTCAGTACGATTGCGAATGTGGCGACCGCGCTCACAGTTATCACGGGGGTCGCTTTCGGACTGATTGAAGCGCAGCGATCGCGACGAGCGCGGCAGGAGCGTGCGGCTTATGCTGCCGTCCAGGCACTCTTATCGCCGGAGTGGATGAAGTCGATGATTACGGTACACAGTATCCCAGATGGTTCGAGCGCTTCGGCAATTGAGGCGGATGCGCGTGTGCTGGAGGCAGCCCACTCCGTTGGCGTGATTCTGGAGGGCCTCGGTTATTCCGTTTATGCACGGATCGTTCCACTGCGTGTTGTCGCGGACCTGGTCGGCGGCACGGTTCGCCTTGCGTGGCGGAAGCTGCGGCCTTACGTCGAGGAAGAGCGCCGCCGGAGCGGTTCATGTAAAACCTTTGAATGGTTCCAATGGCTCGCCGCCCAATTAGAGCGACATTCGCCTGGAAAAACTAACCTGCAGGTGGGCGCGCACGAAGCGTATCAAGACTGGGATCCATAACCGGAGCGTCGCGGTTGCGTTTCGGACGCAAATCATAGAGCGTTACACCATGGCGTTTGACTTGAAGGAAATCATCTTAGCGCGGCTGGGTGAGAATTATCAGCTGCACGAGCAGCACGTGAACCGCACACTGGTGGCGGCGCAGCGCGTGATCGGTTTCGACAAGGTCTATGCGCGAGCGGAAGGCGCATACCTCTATGATATGGATAACCAGCCGTATCTGGACTTTCTAAGCGGCTACAGCGTTTTCAACGTCGGACGGAATCATCCTGTCGTGAAGCAGGCGATTCGCGATGTGCTTGATCTCGATTTGCCAAACATGGTTCAGATGGACTGTTCGCTGCTGAGCGGATTGCTCGCGGAAGCCCTTGTCAAACGAACGCCGCCGCATCTGGATGCAGTTTTCTTTTGTAATTCCGGCACGGAAGCAATGGAGGGTGCACTGAAGTTTGCCCGCGCTGCAACTGGTCGCAAACGGGCAATCTCATTGGCAAGCGCGTTTCATGGGTTGAGTCTCGGTGCGCTCTCGTTGATGGGCTGCGAGAGTTTCACCGAAGGTTTCGGACCGCTCATGGAAGGTTTCGATGCGCGTGTGCCGATCGATGATCTTGAGGCGTTAGATCGGCAACTGCGCTCGCGCGATGTCGCCGCGTTCGTCATTGAGACAGTGCAGGGAAAAGGCTGCCAAACACCGAAAACGGATTTCTTTGTTCGTGCACAGGAACTTTGCCGCAAATATGGAACGCTCTTGATTTCTGACGAAGTGCAGACCGGGCTTGGCCGCACCGGGAAAATGTTTGGCTTCCAGCATTGGAATTTAGAGCCGGACATCATCACGCTGGCGAAAACTTTGAGCGGTGGTTACGTGCCTTGCGGCGCCATCGTGACGCGACGCGATATTCACCAGAAAACTTTTTCGCGCATGGACCGTTGCGTAGTCCACTCGACGACGTTTGGTCGAAATAATCTGGCGATGGCTTGCGGGCTCGCCGCGCTGGAGAGTATCGATCAGGAAAATTTAATCGAAAACGCTGCTAAAATGGGTGCGCTGCTCACGGAGAAGATTGATGGGTTACGCGCGAAACATTCTTTCATAAAAGAAGTGCGCGGCAAAGGCCTGATGATCGGGATCGAATTTCATGAGCCCCACGAGTTCAAATTGAAGATGGCGTGGAAGCTATTGCACAAGATCGACAAGGTGCTCTTTGCGCAAATGATCGTGACCCAAATGTTGAGTAAGCATCGCATTCTCACGCAAGTGGCCGGGCACGCCATGGACGTGATGAAAATCCTACCGCCATTGATCATCGGTGAGCGCGAGATCGATATGTTCGTTAACGCATTGGATGATGTGCTAATGGAATGCCGCAGATTTCCGGGGCCGATGTGGGAGCTCGGAAATAATTTCGTCAAAGCAGCGCTTGGCTCGCGTCGCGCGTCGGAAACGCGCTCCACCATTCCCGCTTAAATTGTCAGGTTTGCCGTTGTCGGGGTGAGTCGGCGTGCGTACACTGAAGACGGCGAACCGAGCGCGCGTTCGCGTTCAATTAAATGGAGGGAAAATTATGACAACCGCAGTCGCTGAAGAGAAAAAAACGAAACTCAACCAGCTTGAACAACTGAAGAAATTCACAAAAATCGTGGCGGACACCGCGGACTTTGAATCGGTGAAGCAATTCAAACCGCAAGATGCGACGACGAACCCAAGTTTAGTTTATGCCGCGACGCAAAAATCGGAGTACGCGCATTTACTCGACGAAGTCCTTACCGATCGGAAGAACTCCGGCTTAAGCGGTGCTGCGCAGATTGAAGACATCTGCGACCATCTGCTCGTACAGTTTGGGTGCGACATTTTGGAAATCGTGCCTGGTCGCGTCTCCACTGAAACGGACGCGCGTTTGTCCTTCGATTTTGAAGGTTCGATCAAAAAGGCGCGGCAGCTGGTGAAGCTTTACGAGGAGCGCAAAATTCCGCGCGAACGCGTGCTGATCAAAATTGCATCGACGTTGGAAGGGATTAACGCGGCTGAGCAACTGACCAAGGAGGGAATCCGGTGCAACTTGACGCTGATGTTTTCGCTCCCGCAGGCGGTGCGCTGCGCGGAAGCCAAAGTGCAATTGATCTCGCCGTTCGTGGGACGGATTTACGATTGGTACAAGAAAGAAAACAAGCGCGACTATACCGGGCCGGAAGATCCGGGTGTGCAATCGGTGAACGAAGTTTACAATTACTACAAAAAATTTGACTACAAGACCGAAGTAATGGGTGCGAGTTTTCGCAACGCCGGACAAATCCGCGAGCTGGCGGGTTGCGATTTGCTCACTATTAGTCCCGAATTGATGAAAGAGCTTTCGGAATCGTTCGAGGCGATCGAACGCAAGCTCGACCCCGAAAAAGCGAAGTCTGCAAAGATCGACAAGGTGGACCTGGACGAGAAAAAGTTCCGATGGCTTTTGAATGAAAATGCGATGGCGACGGAAAAAACTGCGGAAGGCATTCGCAAGTTCGCGGCTGACGTGGTGAAACTCGAAAAGTTCGTCGCCAGCAAGTTGTAGCCACAGTCGCTGCCCCGTGCCCGCGTCGGCCACGCTGGCCACAGCATGTTTAATGTTGTCCTGATCGAGCCGGAGATTCCGCCGAACACCGGCAACATTGGCCGGCTTTGCCTCGCAACGCGATCTACCTTGCACCTGGTCAAGCCGCTTGGCTTTTCGCTGGAAGATCGGCAATTGAAACGGGCGGGTCTCGATTATTGGGACGAAGTCAACGTGCAGCTTTGGGAGTCCTTCGACGCCTTGCGGGGGGCGCAACCGGAGGCGCGCTATTTTTTTCTCACGACGAAAACGAAACGCGCCTACTACGAAGCAAGGTTTCGCCAAGGTGATTTTCTCGTGTTCGGCCGCGAAACAAAGGGGCTACCGGAGAATTTGCTTTCCGCTAATATTGATAGCTGCGTCAGGATCCCGATGTACGGGACGCGCAGCCTGAACCTCGCCACCGCTGTTGCAATTGTCTTGTTCGAGGCAGTGCGACAACAGCGCTGGCACAAGAAGCCTCTAGACCAAAGGCTGCGTTTCGTGGGCCAACCAGGACATCCGAAACGTGACGCCGGAACGTTGAATAAATAGGGACACAGCGGTGTCCAACAACCCAGAAGGGAAAGCTTATGAGAATATTTCTTGTTTTAATTTGTAGTCTTGCGCTCGCGTGCGTCGCCGGTGCGCAGCAAGAAGAAAAGGGAAAAAAGAAGGAACAGAAAAAGGGTCCGCAAGCCGGGCAGGTTTCGCAACCACCGGGGGGCAAGCCGACGGGAGCGGGCAAGCCGACGGGAGCGGGCAAGCCGACAGGAGCAGGCAAGCCGACAGGAGCAGGCAAACCGGCGGGATTTGGTAAGCCAGCAGAAGTCGGCAAGGCCAAAGGAACAGGCAAGCCCGCCGGAGCAGGTAAATCAGCAGAAGCCACCCAACAAACGGAGGTAGGCAAGCGGGCGGGAAAAGGTAAAGGTAAGCCACCGGAAACGGGTAAGCCGGCGGAAGTCGGAAAAGCTACCGGAGCGGGCAAGCCAACAGGAACGGGCAAGCCAGCGGAAGTCGGAAAAGCAGCAGGAGCGGGCACGTCTGTGACGGCGGGCGGTGCAGGAGGTAAGAAGTACCAAGCTCAGCACATCAACTTGGCTAATAATAAACAACCGAAACCCGAAGTCGCGCCTCCCGTGAAGTTTCAGCAAAACAGGCGGATCGAAGGCAGCGACCGATGGCAAGGTTCAAATTATCAGGTTTTCCGGAATTACAAATCTGAGTGGCACGATAGGAACTGGTGGAGCGGCCATTCGAATAACGTCGTATTCGTATTCGGTGGATGGTATGCCTTGAATGCGGGCTACTGGTACCCCGCCTGGGGTTACGATTCCAACGCGTATTATCCATATGATGGTCCGATCTACGCTTATAACAACTTGCCGCCTGATCAGGTGATCGCCAATGTCCAGACCGCCTTGCAACAGCAGGGTTATTATCAGGGTGAAATCGATGGTCTGCTCGGGCCGCAAACGCGCGCCGCGATTGCGGATTACCAACGTGCCAACGGGCTGGCAGACACAGCGGCAATCGATCAACCAACGCTGCAATCATTGGGAATGGCGTAACGAGACGTCTAATTAACCAAGAAGCCGCCGCGGGATAATCTCGACGGCGGCTTTTTGGGTACCAAAGAAATGTCGGCCGCGGATCGTGTTCAATCCTCTCCTGGCTGCGCCGGAGGTCCCGCGGAACATCGGGAATATTGAATGACTTTGTCTCGCGACGCGCTGAAGATTGCATTTGGCCACTTGAGTTCTGCGTCGGAGCTCCGCAACTAAAGGCCCTGCTTTAACGTTGAATAAATAGAGACAGCAAAACATCCAATCACTCAAAAGGAAAAAGCGTATGAGAACATTTCTTGTTTTAATTTGCAGTCTTGCGCTCGCGTGTGCGGCAGGTGGTGCGCAGGACAAAAACAAATCTAAGAAGCAAGCACCGAAGAAAAATCAGGCCCAATCGACGCAGCACGCAGCGGCGCCGAGCAGCGGGCCACAGAAGACCAAGGGGTCACAGCACGGAACGAAGATTGGGGGAACCCCGGTGAGCGGGGGAGGACAAAAGACCAAGGGGAAGGCGAAGGGGTCGCAATACGTCACTGCGTCGGGGGGATATTCGGCGCCGTCTGGAGCGCAGAAGACGAAAAAGGCAAAAGGTTCACAGCAGGTCGCTACGCGGGGCGGGCAGGTAGTGGGCGGTGGACAACAAAAGACAAAGGGGTCACAGCAGGTGGTCGCGGCTGGGAAATATACAGGGTCTTCTACCTATTCTAAGAAGACAAAACAATCGAAGTGGAGCACGACCTCTGCCGCCGCGTTTCAGTCAAGCTCTAAGAGATACAAGGCCCATGAGTTCAATCTCCAGACCAACACGCGTCCCGCGGCGGTCGCGGGTGTAACGTTTCAGCAAAACAGACACATTCAGGGGAGCCAAACCTGGCAGGGCTCAAATTATAGGGTTTTCCGAAACTATTCGTCACAGTGGCACGAGAGGAACTGGTGGAGGAACCATTACAACCGTGTCGTTTTCGTATACGGTGGATGGTATGCTTGGAATGGGGGATACTGGATCCCGGCTTGGGGCTACGACCCAGGAGCCTATTACGCATACGACGGTCCGATCTACGCCTACAACAATTTGCCACCGGATCAGGTGGTCGCGAACGTGCAGTCCGCGCTGCAACAGCAGGGTTATTATCAGGGCGAAGTCGATGGTCTGCTCGGGCCGCTCACGCGTGCCGCGGTTGCGGATTATCAACGGGACCACGGATTGTACATGACGTCCGCGATTGATCGGCCGACGTTGGCATCCCTGGGAATGACATAACAAGTATCTGGTCTTACCGAGAAAGAAGCCGCCGTGGAATCACCTCGACGCCGGCTTTTTGGTGTACTGAAAAATACTGATGTCCGCCACCGTGAGGGACACTCTCTTGTGCTCGCATCACGTTTGCGGCAAATAAGAGGCTCGAAATATCAGCGATGAAGACGAGAACTTCCCAACTGATTGCCCGCGATCTTTTTCAGTCCTTCCGCATGGGCTCGCGCCGCATAGAAGTCTTACGAGGTATTTCGATGGAAATTTCCCATGGCGAAGCGGTCTTTCTCTCGGGTGCATCTGGCGCAGGCAAGACCACGCTGCTTTACACTCTTGCCGGACTGGAACGGCCAGAATCGGGAACTGTTGAATTCGAAGGGCGACGGCTTTACAACGGCGGCTCGACTGCGCAGGCGCGTCTACGGAATACAAAGATGGGTTTTGTTTTCCAAGGTTACTTTTTGTTACCGGAACTCACCGCCTTGGAAAATGTGCTGCTGCCGGGAATGATCGGACGCAGAACTGCGAAAACAAACGCTGAAGAGAGTTTGACCGCCGTAGGTCTAAGCGATCGCATGCATCATCTGCCGGCAGAACTTTCCGGGGGCGAACAGCAGCGGGTTGCCATCGCCCGCGCCCTGACGAACAATCCGGACATCGTTTTCGCCGATGAACCGACTGGCAATCTCGATTCCAAAACCGGAGATGAAATTATCGATCTTCTCTTAAATCTGGTGCACGAGCGAAACAAAACGTTGCTTGTCGTGACCCACGATGCTCGGCTGGCTGCGCGCGGCGACCGTCAATTGCATATTAAAGACGGTGTGCTGCAATAACGTGGAGTAATGGAGTGACGTGAATCTGTGGAGACCATTACTCCGATACTCCATTCTCCGATTTCTTCGCTTGAATTGCGGGATGAAACACCGAGATTTTTTCATAATATGAAAACCAGTGACGCGTTGGTGATAGACGAACCGAAAACTCACGAGCCTACTGCTGAGGCAGTAGTAGAACCGGCGGTTGAAACTCGCCCACGCGCGACCACGGGCGTTAAGGATGCGAAAATCTATATCGACGGACAATTTTATACCGAAGCGAACGCGAAGATTTCTGTCTTGGATCATGGTCTGCTTTATGGCGATGGAATTTTCGAAGTCATTCGCTTTTACCACGGGCGTGTCTTTCGGCTGGAGGAACATCTCGCGCGACTTTGGGATTCAGCGCACTAGATTTGTCTCCAAATTCCGATGTCGATGCGCGACATGACGGAGGCGGTACTTGAAACCATCCGCCAAAATCATTTGCGCGACGGTTACATTCGGCTCGTGGTCACACGCGGGGTTGGCAACCTGGGTTTGAATCCAACGCAATGTAAATATCCAAGCGTGATTATCATTGCAGCGACGATCGCCCTTTATCACGAAAATTTTTATCGAAAAGGATTAACGATCGTGACGTGCGCAACGCGTCGCAGCAATCCGGCTGCGCTTAATCCCGCAGTCAAATCCCTCAATTATTTGAACAATGTAATGGCGAGAATTGAGGCGAACCTGGCTGGCGCGGATGAAGCGCTGATGTTGAACGATGCGGGAAACGTCGCCGAATGCACCGCCGATAATGTTTTTATCATCAAGCGCGGTCAGATTTTTACGCCGCCGATTACGGCTGGCGCATTGCGAGGGATTACGCGCTCGATTGTGTTTGAGATCGCAGCGGAACTCGGCATCAAGATCATGGAGACCGATATCACCCGCCATGATGTTTTCGTTGCGGACGAATGCTTCCTCACGGGGACGGCGGCGGAAATCATTCCGGTTGTCAAAGCTGACGGACGATTGATCGGAAACGGAAAGCCGGGACCGATCACAGCACGCACGATCGCGCGTTTCCGTGAAATGACACGAGAGACGGGTACGCCGATTTTCGTTTAAATTGAGCGGATCCAGCTTGGCGCAGAAGGCTTAGGAAAGATTCCAAGTTGAATTTTTCCAATCATTCAGGGTCTAATTAAAAGAAATGTTGTGCGACGTTTGCAAATGCAATGATGCGACAGTTTTCCTGACGCAAATACTGGAAGGCAAAATGCAGAAGGTGAATCTCTGCGATGCTTGCTCGAAAGAAAAAGGCGTGCAGGACCCCACGGGTTTCGCACTCGCCGATTTGCTTCTTGGCATCGGCGCCGCGGAAGAAATCGAAAAGGGAGCATCGACACAAAAGTGTCCGGTGTGCGGATTTAGCCAGGCGGATTTTAAGAAAACCGGCCGGCTCGGGTGCAGTGCATGCTATATTACATTCGCGGAGGGATTGAATACGCTGTTGAAAGCAATGCATAAAGGCACGGAGCACGTGGGCAAATTTCCGCAACACGCGCATCGTGCCATGGAGCTTAACAACCGAATGCGCGCTTTGACTGAGAACTTGCAGAAAGCAGTCGCGGCAGAAAATTATGAAACGGCCGCTTCGTTGCGCGATCAGATCAAACAACTCGAAAGCGATCTCGCAAGTTAGCCATGAAATTTTCCAACGTCATGGCCACTGCTGGAGAATGGCTGCGCGGTGAGGGACCGCATCATCAAATCGTCGTCAGTAGCCGAGTGCGACTCGCGCGTAATTTGCGCAACCGCCCTTTTCCCGGTTGGGCCAAGAAGGCGGAACGCACATCTATCCTCGATCTGGTCAGACCACGCGTGGAAGAGCTAACCGAAATGCAAGATTCTTTTTCCGAAGGTCTGCAGGAACTTTCCGCGCTGGAGCGGCAAGTCCTTGTCGAGCGCCATCTAATCAGCCGGGAGCACGCTGCCAAGGGCGTTGGCAGCGCGGTGGTGATGAATCGGCGGCAAACACTCAGTATCATGATCAACGAGGAGGATCATTTGCGGATGCAATCAATCCGCTCCGGTTTGCAGCTGAAACAGGCGTTTAAGCTCGTCGACAAGATCGACAGCGCACTTGAGAGCAAGCTGGAATTTGCCTACGATCCGCGCCTCGGATATCTGACGGCCTGTCCTACGAATGTGGGCACTGGCATGCGCGCATCCGCCATGTTGCATTTGCCGGGCCTAGTGCTGAGTGAACTCATTAACCAGGTCATTCAAGCTGTGAGCAAAATCGGTCTCGCCGTTCGCGGTCTTTACGGTGAAGGGACTGAGGCAATGGGCAACCTTTTCCAGATCTCAAATCAGACAACCCTCGGCGAAAAGGAAGACGAGATCATCAATCGTCTGAGCAAAGTGATTGAAACGATCATTGAGAAGGAACATGATGCGCGGCAGGTCTTACTCCAGAAAAAATCAAATACACTTTGGGACCAGATCGGTCGCGCCTACGGCGTCTTGACCTACGCTCACGCGATGGCTTCAAAGGAAGCGCTCAATTTGTTGTCCATCATCAAACTTGGCGTGGATCTGGGCGCATTTCCGGAAGATCGACGTCTGCCAATCGACGAATTGTTCATCGATATCCAGCCCGCTCATTTACAGAAAAGCTCTCAACAGAAATTAAATGCGGAAGAACGTGATCATTTGCGCGCTCAAATTATTCGAGAACGTTTGAAACTTTTTCCCAAACCTGATATAAGTAAGATGGCGAGGGAGTCGGGGAACGGCTCGATTGCGCAAGATTTGAAATAGTTTTACTGTGGTGTAGGCGAGCCATTCGAGCATGAATAATTTTACCCCCCGCGCTCAACAAGTCCTGGCCCTCGCGCGCAAGGAAGCCGACCGCTTCAACCACAACTACGTCGGCACCGAACACCTCCTTCTGGGACTCATTAAACTGGGGCAGGGCGGTGCCGTGAACGTTCTGCAAAAGATGGGTCTCGATCTTGAGACCGTGCGCATGGAGGTGGAGAAACAGGTCGGCTCTGGCCCGGAAACGAAGATGGTGGGCAATGTTCCTTATACCCCGCGTGTCAAAAAAGTACTAGCGCTCGCAGGTAAGGAAGCGAAGGCCCTCAACCATTCCTACGTCGGAACGGAACACATTTTACTCGGCCTCTTGCGGGAAGGCGAGGGTGTAGCAGCCCGCGTGCTCAAAAGCCTTGAAGTCGATATCGAACGAACCCGCAACGAAATTCTTAAAGAGCTCGATCCAAATTTTACACCGCCCGAATCTGACCAGGAAAGCGGAGAGCCGACCAAAAAAGACGTCAAGACTCCGGCGCTCCGCGCATTTGGCCGTGATCTCACCGATCTTGCGAAAAAAAATGAACTCGATCCGGTGATTGGTCGACGCAATGAGATTGAGCGCGTCATTCAAGTGCTTTGCCGAAGAACAAAAAACAATCCGGTGTTAATTGGTGAAGCGGGTGTTGGCAAAACAGCCATCGCCGAAGGTCTGGCGCAGGAGATTGCAAACGGCAACGTGCCCGAATTGTTGCGCGACAAGAGAGTGGTCACTCTCGATTTGGCCCTGATGGTTGCGGGAACAAAATATCGCGGCCAATTCGAGGAACGCATCAAAGCGGTAATGGACGAAATCCGCCGCTCCAAAAACGTCATTCTA
>QHOQ01000140.1 GCA_003219355.1 Verrucomicrobiota bacterium | reverse complement strand
GTTCAAGTGGTTGCCCACACGACAGCCAATCGTGACTGATCTGTGGAAGGCAAATCGTGCGCAGCCGCGGGCTGCCGTATTTACATCGGTCGCGAATTGGTCTACGAGCGGTTTAAAAGACATTACCTGGCGCGGCGACAAATATCTTTGGAGCAAATCGCGTGAATTCATCCGGTTCGTTGCCGCTCCGAAAAAATCCGGCGAAACATTTGAACTCGCCACAAACATTGAAGATCGACGAATACGATGGGAATTTGAGCGAAATGACTGGCGTTTGATTTCGCCGCTTCAACTTAGCGTCGATTATTGGCTTTACCGCGATTACATTTGCGGTTCGAAAGGCGAGTTCACAGTCGCGAAGGATCAATACGTTCGACTAAACACCGGTTGGTTCAGCGATCGGAGCGCCTGCTATCTCGCGGCCGGGCGACCCGTCATAATTCAGGAAACAGGCTTCACAAAAAACTATGGCGGCAAAGCGGGACTACTGTCGTTCCGATCGTTGAACGAAATTGTCGACGCAGTAAAAACAATCAATGCCGATTACGCAAAACATTCCCGGGCCGCCCGCGCTCTGGCACGTGACGTCTTTGAAGCTGAAAAAGTCCTCAGATCACTTCTGGATCGCGCTGGAATTTAATTTTCCACATCGGCGGTCGAACCATGAAAAACGTAAAGAGCACGAAAGCGGTCGATCTTTCATCCTGCGAAAATCGGAGATCTTGAACGGCACGGGCATTTATCATGTCAGTTTTTGTCTAGGACGCTATTTGCGATGCAATTACGATTTGCTTTTCGATTACCTCGTTTCAATTCTTAATCTTTCATTTATGAAGCGTACTCTCATTTTTGTTTGCATTAGCCTGCTAGCTGGATCGACATCGCACGCACAGCAAAGCACTCCAGCGCCGTCTCCGAATGCGCCACAACCTCCACCGCCGCCAGGTGCGTCCAGGCCCAGCACGCCTGCGCAAGGAGTGGTTCCTGTCCAAGTGCCAATTGCGCCGCCAAAACCAAACGGCCCTGTTCAAAAAAGTCTGGTTCGGATCACCGCTACATCGGTGGAGCCAGATTACAAAGCGCCGTGGAATTCTGGAGGGATCCAGCGTGGAGTCGGCGCCGGGTTTGTCATAAGTGGCAATCGAATTCTCACAAACGCGCACGTTGTCAGCAACAGCCGCTATTTGACGGTGGAACGTGAGGGCGATCCCAACAAATATCCGGCGACCGTGCAGTTTGTAGCGCACGATTGCGATTTGGCATTGATCACCGTTTCGGCCCCGGATTTTTTTAAGAACATGTTACCGCTAAAATTCGGCGGAATTCCTGCGCTTGAATCGACTGTGTCGGCTTATGGTTATCCAATCGGCGGTGAACGGATGTCGGTCACGACGGGGATTGTGTCGCGGATTGACTTTCAACTCTACACTCATTCCTCAATCGATCAGCACCTCGCGGTCCAGATCAGCGCGCAGATTAATCCGGGCAACAGCGGTGGACCAGTGATGCAAGATGCAAAGGTGGTTGGCGTCGCATTTCAAGGTTACAGCGGCGACGTTGCGCAAGGCGTAGCCTACATGATTCCCACTCCGGTCATCAGCCGGTTCTTAAAAGACATTAGTGACATGCATTACGATAAGTATCCCGATCTCGGGATCACTTATTCGAAACTGCAAAATCCAGCCCAGAGAAAATTTCTCGGATTAAAAGACGACGATCGTGGCGTGCTTGTAAGCACGGTGGTAACGGCTGGACCATCGGCCGGTATTGTCCAGCCCGGGGATGTACTTCTTGCGATCGACGATCACCCAATCGCCAGCGATTCGAATGTCGAACTCGAAGGGGAGCGGGCGGAGTTTCAAGAAGTAGTAGAACGAAAATTTAATAGCGATTCGGTGAAGCTGGATGTTTGGCGCGACAAGCAGCCGACCACGGTGACAATAAAATTATACACGCCCTGGCCGTATGTGATTCAGGCCCACCGCTACGATGTCCGTCCTCGTTATGTGCTTTACGGAGGCTTACTTTTTCAGCCACTAAACCTCGACCTTCTCGAAGCCTATCGACCAACTGATCTGCGTCTTCGTCATTTCTTCGAATACTTCGTTGTGGAGCAACTTTACCTGCAACACCCCGACGTCATTGTGCTGACCAACATTTTGCCAGACCCGATCAACACTTATCTCGCGCCGTACCGTGGCGGGATTGTCGATGAAATCAATGGCAAGAAAGTTCGGACGCTGGATGAGCTGGCAAGCGTCTTGTCCGAAACGCCAGATCGCTTTGTGATCCGCATGATCGGCGACGGACCGCCTTTGGTGCTTGATCACAACAAAGTGGAATCCGCGCGCGAACGAATCAAAGCCCGTTACAATGTCTTGAAAGAGCAAAATCTCGAAGAGCAGCCCATGACAAAAACGCCGGAACAGGCAAACAAGACCTAGCGATGCAAAGGCATTTATTCATCGTTTTGGGAATACTCCTCGTCGGAATGACCGGCGCGCCAGGGAAAAAGGAACCGGCTGTTCCAGCGGCGATGAGCACGCAAAAGCAGCTCGCGCTCGTCCGCGTGAACGTGACCGGCCAGTCCTATGATTATGGCAAAAGAAAGCGCCATTTTCGAAACGTGCACTCGGCGCTGTTTTGTCGAAAGGCCATGTCCTGGTGACAGCGGACCTGGTTGCGAATCAAAATTACGTGGAGCTCGAGCGCGCCGAGTCTGGAGAAAAAACTGCGGCCAGAGTCGAGGTGATTGATTATGAGGCAAACCTGGCGCTGCTCGAGCCGACGGAGAAAGCATTCCTCGATGGAATCATTCCGCTCGAAATCGCACTCGACACAGCGGTCGGCGATCGTCTTGCAGCGTGGCAACTTGAGCCTACTGGTGCTTTGCTCGCAACAGAAGGCTTGGTCACGACTGTGCAGATGACGCAATATCCCATCGATATTGGGCAGTTTCTCACCTACCGCATCAGTATCCCGATGCAGTACCGGGAGAACAGCTACACGGTACCGCTGGTGAAGAACAACAAGCTCGCCGGATTGCTGCTTCGCTACGATTCGCGCTCGCAACTGCTCGATGCCATCCCAGCGCCCATTATAACGCATTTTTTGAAGGAAGCTGAGGGGAAAAATTATCGCGGCTTTCCATCTGTCGGGTTTTCATTTTTTCCAACGCGTGATCCGGAACTGCGCGAGTTCTCAGGAGAAACAGGGAAAAGCGGCGGCGTTTACGTTACAAACGTCGAACCGCACACGCCGGCGATGAAAGCCGGACTGCAAGTGGGTGACATTGTGAAAGCAGTCGCGAACAATGAGATCGATCAAAATGGTAACTATGTGGATCCGCTCTACGGCAAAATCGAGTTCACAAATTTACTCACCGCTCACGCTTATTCCGGGGACATTGTGCCGTTCCTCATTCAGCGCGGCGGAAAACCAATGGAACTAAAGATCACGCTCGAACACCGGGATGCGAAAGATTACGTCAGTCCACCGTACAATCTCGATCAGCCGCCCTCGTATTACGTACTCGGCGGCCTTATTTTTCAGGAGCTTTCTCGTCAATACCTGAAAGAATGGGGCCCGAACTGGCAAAGAGAAGCGCCCCAGCGATTCGTTTACCTCGACCGCTTTCAGTCGGAGCTTTTTCCGGAAGGAAATCGCCGCGTCGTCATTCTCAGCCAGGTGCTCCCGGCGAATAGCACGATCGGTTACGATGAGCTCTCTTATCTGACCGTGACAAAAGTGAACGGCAAAGAAATCAAGTCGTTAGGCGATCTGGCCGAAGCGGTGAAACAGCCAATCGATGGCTTCATCAAGATCGAGACCGAGGAAGATCCCAAACAGATCGAACTCGACGCAGCACAGGTATCGACGGAAGCTCCGGTTCTCCAGGAAAACTACGGGATCTCTTCGCTTCACCGTCTCGACTGAGCGGAACAACAGGCGCAGGGCGATGAGTCGGGCCCGAACAGACGCCGCAAATAACTCTGTTATTCTTCTATTGGAGTGCCAGGTGAGCGCGGCTTGGCCAGAAACCGGTCTACTTCTTCATTGTAAGTTTCGAATGGATCGCCCATGACAAGAAAATCGCGGCTGTCACAGGCGATCGAATCCCAATTGATGACGTATGGAAAATCGCATTTCTGGAAAAAGGCAACTGCGTGAGCGCGACCTAATGCGCGCGTATTAAGCGGCGGATTGCGTGTCGCGCCCAAGCGCCGGACGCGGTTGTTCCACTCCGCGATCCGCTTGCCCGCGGTGACACCGAAGAATAATCCCCGGCCTGGATTGATGTTGTGATATTCGAGATCGATGCTTTGCAGGGAGGAATCATCCCACTTCAATTTTTCGGATTCCATAAATGTTTCCAGCAACCACTTCTTGGTGATCCAATCGACGCCGCCAATCAGTGATTGATGATTTTTCTCGAGCGCTTCTAGGACAAAACTCCAGCTCTCCAGCAGCCAATCAGTTTCCGCGCTGCGGTTTCGGAGATATTTTTGTGCTTGCCGATAAAATTCCCATTGCACGTCGAGCGCGCCGATGCTTCTGCCATTTTCAAGATCGACAATCCACCGTTGAGTAGGATCGCGCGAGATGTCGCGCGTGCTTTGCACGGCATCAGCCAAGACAAGGTTTGGCGGTAAATGGCCCTCCTCGAGCAGCGATAAAACGCAAGCCGTTGTGCCGATCTTCAGAGCGGTGGCAAACGGACTCATGTTGGAATCGCCGATCAGGAGATGAAGGCGCCGATATTTTCGATAATCGGCCAGCGGCTCATCCCGCGCATTGATGATAGCGCGATTGAATTGCACCCATTGATAGATGTCGTTGACGATGTGATCGGCACGCTGACTGAGCTGGAAATTGACCTGTACCTCTGGTTGAGGCGGCTCAAAATCGAATGCCAATGGATTAGACTGGCCAACTCGACCAGCGCCAGTGAAAATCTGCCTGGTTGCCAGAAAAGCGAGCAGCGTTCCCAGAATCGGCGGTGTAAATTGCGCTTCTCGTTTCATCAAATAATTCTCGTGGCAACCAAATGTGGCTCCGGTATGATGATCGACATTATTCTTGATAAACGACACACGACCCTCTGCACCCAAAGCGGCGAGGGATGATTGGAGCAGGTCGTCGCCGGCTAACTCGTAGCTGACAAGATCGTACAAATGGAGACACTCCGGCGATGCGTATTCAATGTGTCCCATATCGAGATAAAGACGCCCTCCATTGAGAAGGAAACCTCCGTTACCCGGCGGCTCTTCATAATCCCTGTAGTGTAGATCAATCGTGCCGGCCTCGGCTTTTCGAAAAAGATAGTTCTTTACCTTGGCGGGCCAGAGCTCGGAACTGACATGGGCCTCTTCTTCACTCAGAAGGCAGCCGTATTCGGTTTCTATTCCAACAATCCGATCCATCGCCTAACGAGCATCCATCAGTGCAGAGGTTCGGACAAGTTGTTATTGTACGCGTGGGCGGCAAATCGAAATCGACTTAGGCTTGAAAAAACCAAGAAAGATCGCAAAATGGCGCTTTCATGAGAAATTTTGGCCTCCGCAGTCCCTCGGCTAAAGTGGGCAACCTGGTTTATTTCGGTCGGATGCTGGATAAAATTCGGAGTCACGCCAAAGGTGAATTGCCTCCGGATTATCAGGCGAACCTCGGCAAAGGTTTCGATGGGAACTGCACCCAATTGCTGCGGGTGAATTACGATCAGCTGGTCGAACGGGTGAAGCAGAGCGGTACGGACAACGAAATCTTGCAGTGGTGTTTCAGCACCGGACGGCAACCGTCCGAAGAAGAGATTCATATTTGGAATGAATTCATGCGTAAGCGGGGCTGGAACGACGAAGTCTCGGAAACGCTTAAACGGCGCAAAAAGGAAGCCGGCATGGCTGCCAGATCAGAAATCGAAACAATGTTCACATTTATCGATGCCGATGAAGGGCGCTCGCTCAACGCCAACCATCGGTAGGATCGCGATATCGGCTAAATGCCTCGGATCCTACAGCTGACGTTGCTGTCCTCGGCCTATGAGCAGGCGACCCCCGCTACATGTACCGCGTTTTATTCCGAGAGCGTGTCGATCCGTTCCGCGAGCGCGAAGTCGAGCTCGGTCAGGCCACCCTTGCTGTGGGTAGAAAGGACCAAGCGCACTTTGTTATAGCGAATGTCGATGTCGGGGTGATGCTCCTCGTCTTCCGCCACTTCGGCGACCGCGTTCACAAAATCGATCGCATCGGCAAAATCATCGAATTCAAAAGTGCGTTCGATGTGTTTCTTTTCCAGCTCCCATTCCGGGATCTTTTTTAGACGGGCTTTCAGCTCGTCAGCTTTCATCAGATCAGCCATAACTGGGGAACGAGTAACATCCCAAAACCGTTTTGCAATGGCGAATCAAACATGTTTTTGCGGCCCAAGTTTCCATTATGCTTCGTCGTAGTTCGCGAGTCGCAAAGCTTGCACCACCTTACAGATCGACAATTTCTCGCAAATTTTTCGCGGAATCGAAAACTTCTACGGCGCAGTCGCGAGCGTGGTTTGACCAATGCGGCCAGTTGCCAAGCACCTCCTTCGTTGCTTCGACGGCCTCGTCTACTCCATTAACAAATTCAAACCCACTCTCCTTAGGCAGATATCTGGCAGCGCCAGTATCCTCCGTGATCACCGGCCGCCCCAGTGCAAGAAACGACGCCGCCCGATCGCTCAGCCATCCAGTCCGCCATGCCACATCCACACCTTTAATCGCGGTGAACTCGCCGAGCGCACCGGCGATGTACCGGCGATAAGAGCCAGGAGTGCGCACAACGTGGTGTGGATCGACAAGGTGCCAGCCGCGCTTGCTAAGCCGCGCTCTCTCCGGATCGTCCGCATTGATGTTCATTGCCAGCTCAAAGCACGCTTCTGGAATTCGCTTCGGCAGATCAAGGTAAGGTTCGAAGGCAAATTTCTTGGAAAGATCGGGAAATGTGCCGCTAACTTCTACGGCACCAGTCCAATACCATTGACCAATCGTCGTGAACTTTGGCGCTGTCGGACGCGGCCGGCGCCGAAGAAGCTGCGTATCTGCCAGCGGATAAAATGTCTTCCACGAAAGGGGCGACTTTGGCAGTTGGCAATCGCGTCCATGAACGTTAAGACCGATTGTCCAGAATTCATCGTGGTAGGACTGGCCCATCTCCAGCTTCGTCATCCAATAAAAAATTTCGCTCGGATCGAGGTCGCAGAAAATGCGGCGCTCGAATTGCAGAAGAAATGGCGGATGAATGGAATAACTCAGATTGAGCAGCGCGTTTGATCCCGCTAATCGATCGAGTAGAGCGCGCTTCGACATTCCGATGCAGCGCATCCCGGCAAGATCATGCGCGTCCGATGCGGGCTTTTGATAAAGCAAACAATACCGACCACCGAGTCCGTGCTCACGTAATCTTCGTTGGAAATTATCGATCCTCCCTTGGTCGCCGCGCGGATCGTTTGTCGCCGGCAGGACCTCCAGCCAGATCGCGTCCAGTTTCAATCGGCGCAATCCGAGCATCCATTGTAGCGGCACTGAGAAATTTCCACCGCCTTCGCGGTACTTCGCGGCAAATCCGCACCCAAGAAAAACTGTCACCCGAAGAGAATCGCAGCTCTCTTCCCCCGCTCAACCTGATAAACGTCTGATCGAGCGCTTCGCTGAAAGTACTCGTGCTCGGAGAGAAACGAATCGTGGGCCAAGCTCGAAGAATCAGATCTCTGAAACCGGTCGAGCTTGTCTTAAACCAAACGTAAACATTTGAGGATTAAATATTTGATGCTTTGACATCGGGCGGGACAGGGTCGATTGAGGATTAATCACCGACGATTACGGCGCGACGAGAAGGCTTTTCCACTTTGGTTGCCGATGAGCAACCAAAGCAACGAACAAAAGGAAAAGATGCCGCGATACAAAGTCTGTTTAGCCTTCGCTGAATTAGCAGAC
>QHOQ01000261.1:388-3310 GCA_003219355.1 Verrucomicrobiota bacterium | reverse complement strand
CTTCACGTTTGGTTCCTGACGATAACCGGCAGCCGCCTTGCCATTGATCGCGCCGTCGGCGTATTGGCCACGCACAACGTTTGCAGCGACCTCACTCTGCGCGAAACGGCGAAGGGATCGGACCACTTTGACTTTTTCGTCACGGATACTGTCGGCGCTCAAGTCCATCGGCGGCTCCATTGCGACAAGACAAAGAAGCTGGAGCAAATGGTTTTGCACCATGTCGCGCAAAGCGCCCGCGCGCTCGTAAAAACCGGCGCGACCCTCGACCCCCAGCGTTTCGGCGGCCGTGATTTGGACGTGATCGATATAATGCGTGTTCCAAAGCGGCGCGAAAATCGCGTTCGCGAATCGAAGGACCAAAATGTTCTGCGCAGTTTCCTTGCCGAGAAAATGGTCGATCCGGTAAGTCTGTTCTTCGGTGAAGGAATTACGGACGATGCGGTTGAGTTCGCGCGCCGAAGCCAGATCGGTGCCGAACGGTTTTTCGACAATGACGCGGGCCCAGCTTCCTTTGCAAGTTTCGTTTAACCCAGCTGCTTTCAGATGCTTCAGAATCGACTCGAACTGGTCGGGAGCAGCAGCGAAATAAAAAAGCCGGTTGCCGCGCGTGCCGCGCTCCTTGTCGATTTTGTCGAGACGTTTGGCTAACGCCTCGTAGCCGGCCTCGTCACCGAATTCGCTTTGGTGATAGAAAATCGATCGCGCAAAAGTTTTCCAGATTTCGTCGCGCACGGCCTGCCGCGAAAATTTTCGGGTCGCTTCTTCGAGTTCAGCCCGGAATTGCTCGTCATTTTTCTCCCGTCGCGCAAACCCGACGATTGCAACGGCGGGCGGCAGGTCGCCATCGGCGGCGAGGTTGTAGAGTGCAGGGATAAGCTTGCGATGCGTGAGATCGCCGGGCGCCCCGAAGATGACAATGATGCACGGCTGTGGCACTGCGCGGGCCGACAAACCTTCACGCAATGGATTNNNNTCGGCGGCTCGATTCATAACGGTCGGCAAACTACGCAGATTTTCGGCGTTTAGGTAGAGCGAATCTTTTGTAGCAGAGGCTCGCCACGGGACGAGTCCATCCGATTAGCGGACCTGCCGGCCTGCAATCTATGGGGAACGCAGCCGGCACGGCTCCCACCACGGTCGCGCGGCTTTTAGAACGGAATCGGGAATCTTCTCGTTAATTCGCGCACCTTTTCATGTACCCTCTGCAACGCCTCGGCGTCGCTGCGATTCCTTAACGCCTCTGCGATCAGGTCCGCGGTCTCGAGCATCTCTTCTTCTTTCATGCCGCGCGTCGTAACGGCTGGCGTACCGACGCGGATTCCGCCCGGTTTGAAAATTGGATAGGTATCGAATGGGATCGCATTCTTGTTCACGGTGATGCCGGCGCGATCGAGGACCTCCTGCGCTTCTTTTCCGTTAATTTCCTTCGGGCGAAGATCGACAAGCATAAGGTGATTGTCGGTACCGCCGGAAACGATGCGATAACCGTGCTTGGCGAGTCCGGCCGCAAGCGCTTTGGCGTTGATGACGACTTGCCGTTGATATTCCCGAAACTGCGGCTGGAGCGCTTCTTGAAAACAAACTGCCTTCGCTGCAATCACGTGCATCAGGGGACCGCCTTGCACCCCCGGAAAAAGCGTAGAGTCGATTTGTTTCGCGAACCTTTCCTCGCACAGCACGATGCCGCCGCGAGGGCCGCGCAAGCTTTTGTGCGTCGTAGTCGTGACAAATTGCGCATGCGGAATCGGGCTCGGATGCTGACCGCCTGCCACCAGCCCGGCGATATGCGCCATGTCGATGAACAGAATCGCACCGACAGAATCGGCAATTTGGCGCAGCCGCGGAAAATCAATGATACGTGGATATGCGGACGCGCCGGCGGTGATCATTACTGGGCGCACCTCTTCGGCCTGCTTTTGCAGCGCGTCGTAATCGATCATCTCGGTCTTTTCATCCACGCCGTAATGCGTGACCTGATAAAATCTGCCTGAGAAATTTGCCGGATGTCCGTGAGTTAGGTGACCGCCGTGGGCGAGATTCATGGTGAGAATTTTGTCGCCGGGTTTGATCGCGGCGAAATAGACGGCCATGTTCGCTTGCGCGCCGCTGTGCGGCTGCACGTTCACGTGCTCTGCGCCAAACAATCGTTTCGCGCGATCAATCGCCAGTTGCTCGGCAGTATCGACGTTTTCGCAGCCGCCATACCAGCGCTTTCGCGGATATCCCTCCGCGTATTTGTTCGTGAGGACGCTGCCTGCGCTTCCATCACCGCCCGGCTGGTGAAATTTTCCGACGCGATCAATTCGATATTTTCGCGCTGCCGTTTTTCTTCGGCAACGATAGCGGCAAAAATTTCAGGATCTACCCAGCGCAAATCACCGCCGAGTCGAGAGGGTGGTGTCGATCCACTGGCTCCAGTTTGGATTGGATGCGAAAGATCGCTCATTAGGTAAGCAGAAGCCCGTCGGCCACGCGCAGTAGGCGCCAACTCGCTTTGTTCTACGAAGGCGAGCACGCTGGGTAAAGCGTTTTTGATTGTCCGTGCGCACGCTTCATAAACATCGCGGCCAAGGCCGATCGGGTCTGGTACGTCGCGCCACACCGTTGTGCCGGGCTCTTCAAATTCGCGGAGCAAAAAGGACTTTTCGGCGGCATCGGGGAAGAGCATCTGGATCGTCTCGAGGTGCGCGCCCGTCATGGCAAAGATGTGCGTTGCCCACTCGACTGCCGCGGCTGTAAGCGGTTGGCTACGAAGACCGCTGATGTCCACGCCTTCCTCTTCACAGACTTGCACGGCATAGAGACTGGGCGGTTGGCCGCAGACCGCATGCACGCCGGCCGAAGCGACCTCGATATCCTTCCGGTTTCCAAGTAACTGGCGAAAAATCCCTTCGGCAATAGGACTGCGGCAAATGTTAC
>QHOQ01000261.1:0-352 GCA_003219355.1 Verrucomicrobiota bacterium | reverse complement strand
AAAAAAGAACACCGCGGCCAGGATGAATTTCCAGCTCCCGCCAAATTCCGCGATGATGTCGGCGGCGCGGTCTGAAAGGGTGAGACGCGGTCACCATGCCGCACTCACCTGAAACTCAGTCGGAGAAATTCTATCCCCTTGGCAGTTGCAGTCTGAATTTGTGCCAAAGATACAAAACCAGAATAGCCCCAAGTATGGAAACGATTAAGCCGGCCGGATGAAATCGGCCTCCTCCACTCGGCGGGGAAAATAAATGGGTCACAGCGCCGCCGATAATTGAGCCGACAATTCCAAGCACAATTGTCCAGGTAATCGAAAGATGGGTATGTAGAAGCGCTTTAGCGACGCAGCC
>QHOQ01000139.1 GCA_003219355.1 Verrucomicrobiota bacterium | reverse complement strand
GGTGGCGCCGCTCATCTTCCCGGCATGACCGCTTCAAAAACCGTTCTCCCGGTCCTCGGCGTTCCGGTCGAATCAAAAGCCCTCAAAGGCCTCGATGCGCTCCTCTCCATCGCCCAAATGCCGGGGGGCGTCCCTGTCGGCACTCTCGCCATCGGCAGATCCGGCGCGGTCAATGCCGCCCTTCTTGCGGCCTCCATCCTTGGCACCAAGCACCGCTCCTTCCGGGAAGCTGTTCGAAAGTTCCGCACCGAACAAACTGGCCGGGTCCTCGCCAACCCCGACCCCGCCGCAGCCGCTGCGGCGCAAAAGAAAAAGGGAAAGCGCGTATGACCATCGGCATCCTTGGCGGTGGGCAGCTTGGCTACATGTTGGCACTCGCGGGCTATCCGCTCGGCCTGCATTTCCGTTTTCTTGACCCTTCTCCCGAAGCCCCCGTAGGCCGCATCGCACAGCGCGTCACCGCCGATTACACCGATCACGCCGCGCTTGAGAAATTCTCAAGCGGCCTCGAACTGGTCACCTACGAATTCGAAAATGTCCCCGTCGAAGCCGCTGATTTTCTAGCCGAGCGCGTTCCCGTATATCCTCCGCCAGCGGCTCTTGAAGCCGCCCAGGATCGCCTTGCCGAAAAGAATCTCTTTCGCAAACTTGGCATTGCCACTACCGAATTCGCCGCCCTTTCGAATCCCAGCGAACTCGACGCCGCTATAAAATTACTCGGCTTTCCTGCCGTCCTGAAAACTTCGCGCATGGGGTACGACGGCAAAGGCCAGTGGATACTACGCACCGCAGAGGACGTCGCGACCGCCAAGTCCGAGGTGCCTCCCGTAGAAATGATCCTCGAGCGTTTCGTCCCCTTCACGCGAGAACTTTCTGTTCTCGCCGTTCGTTCGCGAAATGGGGAATCTGCCTTCTATCCACTCGCGGAGAATCACCACCGCAGCGGCATTCTCCGGCTCTCCATCGCCCCCGCGCCTCGTCTTCAAGAATCCATCCAGCGCGCCGCCGAAAACGCCGCCCGCCGCGTTCTCGAATCCTTGAAATACGTCGGCGTGCTTGCCCTTGAATTTTTTGAGCATCAGGGCGAGCTTCTGGTCAACGAAATGGCGCCCCGCGTCCACAATTCCGGCCACTGGACGATCGAAGGCGCGGTTACCAGCCAGTTTGAAAACCATCTCCGCGCCGTTCTCGGCCTCCCCCTCGGTTCCGCCGGAGCGGCCGGGCACTGCGCCATGATTAATCTGATTGGCGACCTACCCGAACCTTCGGAGGTCTTGTCCGTTTCCGACACGCATCTGCACTTCTACGGAAAGGTCCCTCGCCCCGGGCGTAAATTGGGCCACGTCACGGTGCGCGCCGCTTCTCCCGAACACCTCGCCCTTCGGCTCTCTGAACTCCCGGCTTTTTTCCATCGCGCGGACTTCTGCCTCAACTCCGCGGTCACTGAATCCGCCTCCTACCGCGCGTAAGCGCGGTATTGCATGGAATGCCGTATTGGGTCAAGCTACGCGCGTTGTGAGGAGGGGGGAATGCGGAAACTTACTTGGTGCGCGGCGGCTTCGATTTTGTGCGCAGGAGCCATGGCGCTGACCCATCAAGATGTGGCGCGAGCACAGAGCGCGCCTCAGAGTGGGGCAGTAACGGTAATTCGTGCAGGTACTCTGATTGACGGCGTGAGCGAGACGCCGCGGAAGAATCAGCTGATTTTTGTCCGTGGCGAAAGGATTATAAGAGTGAGCGGGTCGGAAGAAGCAATTCCTTCAGGCGCAAACGTGATTGATCTTTCGAATGCGACGGTTTTGCCCGGGCTCATCGATTCGCACACGCACATTTTCTTGTGGGGCGAGGATCCCAAAAAGGGCGGCTACGACGCCAATATCCTGAAGGCCGGAATAGCGTTGCGGGCCGCACGCGCCACGTTTGCGGCGCGCAGGGCGCTGGAGCAGGGATTTACTACGTTGCGCGACGTCGAAACCGAAGGTGCAGGCTACGGGGACGTCGAAATCAAGCAGGCGATCGAAGAGGGAACCATTCCTGGGCCGCGGCTCTTTTGTGCCACGCGCGCGATTTCTACGACCGGCGGCTACAACCTGGAAGATTACGCTCCGGAGTTGGACGTGCCCAAGGGCGCGCAGCTGGTCGACGGGCCCGTGGAAGCACGCAAGGCGGCGCGGCAGCAACTGGAGCATGGCGCGGACTGGATCAAGGTCTACATGACTCACCGCTCGTGGGTGGATAAAGAAGGCCGGCTGGTGTCCCAGCCGACGCTGACGGTGGAAGAACTGAAGGCCATCGTCGATGAAACGCATGGCTGGACTAAAAAAGTGGCATGTCACGCATATAACGGAATCGGGCTGCAGCGCGCGCTGGATGGCGGATGCGATTCGATCGAGCACGGATTGGAGATGACCGACGCACAAATCGAGCAAATGAAACGCCAAGGGACGTGGTACTGCCCGACGCTGTCGCCGTATTACGGAGATTGGGCGCCGGCGGATACGCCCGCGGGGAAGCGCGACCGCGCGCGGGCCGCGGTGCATGAAGACACTTTTAAAAGGGCACTAAAAGCACGCCTGAAGATCGTGTTCGGGACGGACATGGGCGGCATGCCGTGGACGGAACCGATTGCGCAGGAGTTTGGAAGGATGGTGGAGCTGGGAATGGCGCCAATGGATGCAATTCAGTCGGCGACTTCGCGGCCAGCGGAGATGCTTGGCATGAAAGGAGAAATCGGAGGGCTTGCTTCCGGAGCGTATGCGGAAGTGATTGCGGTGTCGGGTGACCCCCTGAAAGACGTGGGCGAGCTGGAGCACGTGAAGTTTGTGATGCACAACGGGTCAGTGTTCAAAAATGAGCCGACGAAATAAGTCTAGCGTCGACGGTCGAAGTCCAGGGTTTCGGCAATTCAGACTTGCAGGAGGAAAGGAAACAGCGATGAGTGAACAGAATTTCAAGAATCATGTAAGATTTGTTCCCTTGTACCATTTTTTTGCCCTGCCGATGCTCCTGATCCATTTTGCATGGTCCATTTATCGGTGGGTAGCGGCAGGGTTTTCCATCGGCGGCTTGGAATGGGTCCTAACGGCCGCGGCATTGTTTTTTGGCGTGCTGTACGCAAGATTGTTCGCATTGAGCGTCCAGGACCGCGTCATTCGCCTGGAAGAACGGTTGCGTTACGAGCGCATTTTACCGGAGGAATTGCGCTGGCGCGCCGATGAACTGACCCCGAGCCAGTTTATTTCGTTGCGATTTGCGAGCGACGACGAATTACCAGCGCTGATGAAAAAAGTGCTCGACGAAAGGGTGACGCAGCGCAAAGCGATCAAGCAGCTGATCAAGAATTGGCGTCCGGATTATCTGCGCGCCTGAGGAGTCTTTCGTTATCGGGTTCCGGTTATTTCCTATCGAGAGCCGGCGGCGACCGCGGCACCTTCGATTTCTGCAATCTCTCCAGGGGTGAGCTTTAGTTCGCCGGCGCGCATCACGCCCTCGACTTGCCTGGCGTTGCGTGCGCCAACGATGGCGCCGGTGATTGCCGGATGCCGGAGCACCCAAGCGATGGCCACCTCGCCAGGCCCGCGCTCGTGGCGCTTTCCCGCCTGGCGGAGACGCTCAACGAGCTCGAGGTTTCTCGAAAGGCGCGGCTCGTGAAATTCCGGGTTGCGGCTGCGAAAATCGTCGGGTGGCAAGGCGGCCGCGCGTTCGCGGGTCATCGCTCCCGTGAGCAGGCCGGAAGCCATAGGAGCATAAGAAATCACACCGATGCCGTGCTTTTGGCAATACGGAAGAATCTCGTCTTCAATCTTGCGGCGAAGCAGCGAATACGGCGGCTGAAGCGATGTGACCGGCGCAATCTTTTCGGCGCGCTGGATTTGCGCCACGTTGAAATTCGAAACGCCGATCCATCGGACTTTGCCAGCCTTCTGGAGTTCAGCCATGGCCTGCCAAGCCTCTTCGAGCGAAGGGCCGCTGTCCGACGGAGGCCAGTGCATTTGATAGAGGTCGAGGGTATCGGTCTCGAGCCGTGACAGACTGTCCTCGCATTCGCGACGGATGGAGGCGGCAGAATGGTTCGGCGTGATCTTTCCCGTCTTGTCCCACGTCAAAACGCACTTTGTGAATATGTACGGCCGAGGACCGCGCCATCCTTCGAGCGCCCGGGCGACGACTTCTTCGGAGTGGCCCAGGCCATAGACCGCCGCGGTGTCGATCCAGTTGACCCCCAATTCGAGCGCGCGGTGGATTGCCGCAATCGAGTCTTTGTCATCCTGCCGACCCCAGGCAAATTCCCAGCCTGACCCGCCGACGGCCCAAGCGCCAAAACCTACGGGAGTGACTTTCAGATCGGAGTTTCCAAGCTTTCGCGTTTCCATTGCTAGCCTCGCACGGAAGCACACGCAGGCAGACGGGGCTCCCCGCGCGGCAGATTTCACCTTTTTCTTTCTCACAAAATTGGATGAAGAAGAAGAGATAAAAGGTAAAACGAGGGGTGAACACAAAGCTAGGATCAATTTACCGTCAACGCGGCGCCCAGAGAAACGCTTTCGCCGTCAGGATTCGGAATGGTGACTTGCTCGAGGACCCGGAGAAAGAAGGGCTAATCAACAAGGATCGCGGGCAGCGGGCCTCGACAGAAAACGAAAGAGCGCCCCAACCTGGTCGGGGCGCTCTTGCGAAGGGATTGCTTGTGAACTAGAGTTAAATCGTCTTGCTGACCGGGACACCAGCGGGAGCCGCAGAGTTCCTTGTAAACGCCGGCGTGCTGGGCTCTTTTTCCGCGCTCTTGTCGATCTCGATGGAGCCCTTAAAGTAAGCGCCGTCTTCGATCATGATGCGCGCGGTGGTCAAGTCGCCGTTGACCGAACCATCTTTCTTGATTTCAATTCTGTCTTTGGCGCGAAGGTTGCCCTTCACCGTGCCGTATACTACCACCTCGCGGGCGATAATGTCGGCCGTAACTTTCGCCGCGGCTCCGACGGTGAGTTTCCGCTCATCCAGTTGGACCAGTCCTTCGACTGACCCATCGATCAGCAGATCCTCGTTGCCGGAGATCTCTCCTTTCACATGCAGGCTTGTCCCGAGCCGCGCTGTGCCGCGGTCCGCGGTCCCACCCATTGGTCGCATTGCATCTGTGCTCATTACGGGTTTATCCTCCCAGGCCGCCGGAGCTGACTTCGACGGCTGAGTCGAAATTGGATTTCTTTGTTCCGGATGCCCGGTTTGCGGTGCCTCCGGCTTCTTATTGCCCCACATCGGTCCTCCCTTAGGGACAGCAGCACCCCATGCAGATTTCCGCCCGGGGTAATGCAAACTTTATTCCTCGAAACGATTCTCAGCAAACAAACTCTGAACCCGCAGTTCCTGAAAGTTACTAGACTTTCGGGCAGGGGGGAG
>QHOQ01000138.1 GCA_003219355.1 Verrucomicrobiota bacterium | reverse complement strand
CCTGCGGTGCGAATACGCAGGGCGACCTGGATCGCGACACCGGCTTCGTGTCGCGCACGCATACGCGCTACCGCGTGAGCCTGCACCGCACCATGGGCCGCCTCGGCGCGGTCCTGCGCCGCATCAAAACCAGCGTGCCCAGCTTGAAAACGCTCGGAGCGCCCGAGTGGCTCTTGACCCGATGGGGCGCTCGCGAGCACGGCCTGATTGTTATAACGGGACCAACCGGCTCAGGGAAATCCACCACCATCGCGTCCCTCCTTCAATGGATGAACGAGAACGTCGTGCGACATATAGTGACGATCGAGGATCCTGTCGAGTATCAGTTCACCAGCAAGCGCTGTCATTTCACCCAGCGACAGGTGGGACGCGACACCAGCACCTTTGCGATCGGGTTGCGGAGTGCGCTTCGTCAGGCGCCAGATGTCATTTTTGTTGGTGAGATCCGGGATTACGAGACTGCGTTGACGGCGCTGCAGGCTTCGGAAACCGGACATCTCGTTGTTTCGACCATGCATTCGGAGAAGGTTGCGGACACGATGGAGCGTTATTTGAATCTTTTCCCGGCCGCAGACGAGAAGCACGGTGTGAACCTTCTGGCAAACCAGCTCTCTGGAGTCCTGTGCCAGAAGCTAGTCCAATCTACTGACGGAGGCTTGCATTTGCTGGTGGAACACGTCGAAAATGCAGGGGCCATGCGTGACTGGATCGCGAGACGAGAGTTGCAGAATATTGATCAATATATCTCCCGCGGATCGGATCCTGCCGCCGTTTCATTTTTGCAATCGACTCTCAAAGCCCTCCAGGCCAAGGTCATCACAGAAGCGACCGCCATGGCTTCGGTCAGCAATGAATCCGAGCTTCGTCGCGCCATGAGGGGGATCGGCTAGACGAGTCCTCCGCACCAGTTGAACCCATATGAAGGAACATGACTTGATCGATTTTCTGGTGGTTGCGGCCGGGCGGGGAGCTTCTGATCTTCGTTTGACAGTGGGGGCGCGACCGATGTTGCGGGTCGCTGGTGTCATCGAGCCGCTGACGGAAGAGCCACTGTCGGCGGAGGACACACGGAGACTGGTGATCGATACCTTGAAGGAGGGACAACGTTCGAAGCTGGAAAACGACTGGCAGCTTGACTTCGCGTTGTCGGTGACCTCGGGCGCTATCGCGGAAATGCATGCTATGTGTCAGGCGCGATTGAGGCCAATTTCCGACGTATTCCTTCTGAGGTCGGCGATCTAAAGTCGTTGGGACACTCTCCCGTGGTGGATAAGTGGTGTGACGAGAGGGCCGGCCTGGTGTTGGTGACTGGCGCGAGCGGTGAAGGCAAGAGCACAACGCTGGCGAGCATGGCTCAGACGATAGCCAATCGGCGTTCCGTCAACATCGTCAGCATTGAGGACCCGATTGAATTTGTCCATTCGCAGGGGCGAAGCCTGGTGAACCAGCGCGAGATTGGTTCCGACGCGCGCGACTTCGCTTCAGCGCTCAAGAACGCGTTGAGACAGGATGCGGACGTCATCCTCGTGGGAGAGTTGCGCGACCTGGACACGATCCAAACTGCGATTACGGCGGCGGAAACGGGGCACCTTGTGATTGGAACCATGCACACCAACGACGCGCCAACCGCCATCGGGCGAATTATTGATGCCGTTCCAAAAGAGGGGCAGCAGTTCGTCAGTGCCCAACTTGCGTGGTCGTTGCTGGGAGTGGTGTGTCAGTATCTCCTGCCGCGAAGCGGCCAGTCAGGCCTGATTTTGGCCACGGAATTGTTGACGGTGAACTCGGGAATCGAGGCGTGTATCCGGGCCGGGCGGCTTTCGCAGATACCGGGACTGATTCAAATCGGACGCGCCGACGGCATGCATACCGTGGACGATAGTCTTATCGAGTTGCTTCTGGCTGATCGCATCAATCTCATGGACGCGCTGGCTCACGCAAGGGACCCCAATTTTGTGAAGGAGAACTTCCAGCAAGCTTTGAAGTCCCAGAGAAAAGGATGGTTTGCGGGAATTCTCGGCAAATGAAATGCCGGCGCGAGAAGGACGAGAGGAAGGGATCTCATAAATTTTCAGACGCAATGTCAAAAGACCATTATCCGGCTAATTATATTGGTCTATCCAGCATTGAATCCGCACGCTCGGCGTTCAGGATAGTGTGCGCCAAATAAATCTGGCTTGTTATATGTCATGTGAAGATTAGGGCTTTCGCGGATCTGCCCCCGCGTACGCGTGATCGCAAGGAGAGCTGCGCTTTTAGAGCGCGGCGGAGGTCTCTATCCGCTGGCCGGCCAGGCCATTTCCTGTCCTGCCATACCTTGAGCGCGAGTGGCCGTTTCCGTTTATATGGTTGTCGTTTACCAAGCGCCCTTCATCGGCATCAATGAATTGAAACATTGTCTGGATCTCCGACCTGGAAAGCATGGCTTCCTTTTTTTTCTGGCTTTCCAGCGTCTCGGAAAGATCGTCATGCCAGCCTCGTTTTCGCATGAATTCATTCCACATATATATCTCAGCCTCGGACGGTCGGTGTCCCATTCCAAAACACGACTCCAAAATCGCTCCCTCGTTGAGGCCGTCATTTACGTACTCGACTACTAGCTCGTACCGAATCCGGAGAAAGGTTGCGCATTTTTCGTCGAAACCTTTTCCAAGGTTCACTTCATATTCGAGAGGCAATTCCCCTTTGGCATGGCTACGGATTTTGTCCAGCATTCGGCCAAAATAGAACAAACCGCCCAACTTGTCGTAGGGACTACGAAGACCAAACTCTCTCATACGGGAGCTCATTTCTACGAATCTCCTGGATTTGGTGGAAGTTATTAACAATTATTCACAATCCTTGCAAGACTATTTTTCAGCCCAGTTTCTGGAGGCGGGCCGGGGGGCAAGCGGACAACACCTGGTTCCCCAAAATCGGCTATCTGTTCCGTCCAGCAACGGCCAAGGTGAATCGATCTACACTGCCGGGATTAAGAACAACTCTTAGAAACGGTGGCTGCACGAAGTGGCCGTGTATTCGCCGACTCTGTTCCCGCTCCCACGAACGGTTTTATTGACTTTCCCTGCCAGCACAGGCTGTGCGCCACCATTCTGCATCGCAGCGCCTAAAATCTCGAGCTTTCGACTACGAGGGCAGGAAGCTTTCCCAAGCGATCTTCCATAATCCTGTCACCGCGAACAAATCAACCGAGCAAAATCATCCCTTTCCGCCGGTAGATTCGCGGAGGGCGCCGACGTCGACCCCGACTTTTGCCAGCGCCCGGATCAAGGCATTCGAATCATCCTCGTCGAGTTGGATATTCGCAGTTGCACCACCGCTAGACGTAGAACCGAAAGCGACGCGAAGTTTCTTCCGCCTGTTCGCGGCATCTGGAAGAGCGGCTACAAAAGCGACATTGTCCATGTTGAGAATCATTCCGCTCGGGAGACTTACGAGGTTGTTGGTCATCCCCGATTGTCAGACTTGCTATTTATTCAGCAACGGAAAATTTCTATGTTAATTATTTTCTGAACCGACACCCAACCGCGCCAACTCCGGCGACAATCGCGAGTACGAAATGACACGTCACAGATTTTTACAGGTGCGGCAACGAGCAACAAACAGCGACGAGTAGCGGTGGATTCATCATCCGTTCGCGAACCGCGGTGATCTTAAGGCTGCGGCGGTGTCTCAATCTTAACTGCGCACTTGCCGGTGACATACGCCCAAACCCTCCTCGCGCCTTCTCCTTGTTTCACCCTCATAATCGACCCGGCGTCCCCTCCTCCACTGAGATGTAGAATCACATAATCGCCTGTCCGCTCTGCGTGAGTAAGGCGATCGAGATTTAGAATGCGGCCATCGGGCAAGCTTACAAGGTTCATAGACCACACTGACTATCAGGTCTCGAACAAACGGACAAAGAAAAACAGTTTGCTTTAGGTCTTCTAAAATCCTGGCAGGAAAACGGCCTTGCTCCGGAAGTCTTTACAAATTGCTCCCACTCCATTTCAGCTTCTGCCGAACAACGTTGAAGAAAGAAACATCCGGCAACGCGGCCAACGGCAGCGTTTTCTTTGCTTTGCGAATATTGATTGTCGATCCTCTCTTCACTCGGATTGGCTGGCGGCCGTCTAACGTCAGAAAAACCGGATAATCTGGGTCGCTCACTTCAATGTCGATGATCGATGTTTCTGCTACGATAATCGAACGGTTGGTGAGGACGTGCGGGCAAATCGGCGTAATAACGAGAACCCCCGATTCAGGATCGAGAATCGGTCCGCCGGCTGAAAGCGAATAGGCAGTTGAGCCAGTCGGTGTCGCGACAATCAAACCGTCGGCATTGAATTCAGTAAGCGCTTCGCCGTTAACCCGCGTTCGCAATAATACCAGGCGCGAAAGTTCGCCTCGGCTCAAAACTGCATCGTTTAGAGCAGTCATCTTTTTGGTTTGTTTCTCTGCGACCTTTATCCTCGCTTCGAGAAGGGTCCGCTGGCTAAAGTTGATTCGATCTTTCGCGATGCATTCCACCGCTTCGCGATAAGCGGAAGAATTCGCGCAGGTCAAAAAACCAAGCGATCCCACGTTAACGCCAAAGATTGGCTTTATGACCTCGCCCAGTTGCCCAACGACGTGCAGAATTGTCCCGTCACCGCCGACAACTACTAAAAGATCCGACGCGGCTCCCAACTGCGCGATCGAGCGATCCGAGCTTTTTCCGGCGATCGCAGCAGTTTCTTTTTCGATCTCGATCTTGATCGAAAAACGACCGAACTCTTGAACTATGGCATTGACCAAATCGCCCACACCTGGCTTACCGGTATGCGCGATTAAACCGATCGTTTTCGGAGGCATGCAAAAAATTCCTGATTCCCGTCCGCACCTTTAATAGCAGATGGGGCGATTCCGCTTACGATATGACCGAGACGAGTCACAAACTCGACGATCTTGTCTTGCGCCTTTTGATGCAACTCTGGATCCAGAACGATTCCCCCGTGCCCGACATTCGCGCGTTCCAATTCGAACTGAGGTTTAATGAGTGCCAGGATCACACCGTTTGGAGTTATCAAGTCGAACGCTTTGGGCAAGATCAAAGTCAACGAGATGAATGAGACGTCGATCATACAAAGGTCGACCAGTTCTGGAATGTGCTCGCGAGAAAGAAACCGCGCATTCAGGTTTTCCAGGACAATTACACGCGGATCGGTTCGAAGTTTCCAATCCAATTGGCCATGTCCCACGTCCACGGCGTAAACTTTCTCGGCACTCTGTTGAAGGAGGCAGTCGGTAAAACCGCCGGTCGAGGCCCCGATATCGAGCGCGACTTTCCCGCGAATGTCGATCTTGAAATGATTCAGCGCGCTTTCCAACTTCAAGGCGCCACGTCCGACGTATTTCCGCGTCGGCTTGACCGCAATCGCGACATCCGGCTCGAGAAGTTGAGAAGGCTTCGCGGCAATTCGAGTCCCGACTTTGACCTCGCCGGCCATGACCGCTCGTTGCGCCTGCTCGCGGCTGGCGAACAAACCTTTGGCAACTAGAACTTGGTCAAGACGTAACCTCTTCGACATTTTGTCGCTCATTCTTTAGAGGAGCTGCGCCCGCGAACTTCTGTGAATGACGTGCGAACCGCCTCAACAGCCTGCGTCAGTTGGTCAGTCGTGATGCAAAATGGTGGCATCAGCACAATGACGTTCCGAATGGGCCGCGTGAGAAATCCGTGCCTCCGGGCTGCGATACAGATCTCAGCAGCTTGATCTGCCAACGGAGCTTCGGACAATTCTGCTACCTCTATCCCAGCAATAAATCCACACTGCCGGACTTCGACTACTCCAGGAATATCGGCGAGTCCGGCGAGCTCGAAAGTCAGGTGTCGAATCTTTGGCTGCAATCCTTCCAGGACGCCTTCTTTTTCAAAGACCTCCAGACTCGCCTTGGCCGCGACACAACCGAGTGCATTGCCGGTGTAGCTATGTCCGTAGGCCAGGGCTTTTCCATCGACAATTGACCCATCAAAAACCGAGAATAGTTTTTCCGATACTAAAGTAATAGCGAGTGGAAGATAACCTCCACTCAAGCCTTTGCCCAGAACCATCATATCCGGAATCACCGATTCATGTTCGACCCCGAACATTCTTCCGGTTCTCCCAAACCCGGTCATGACTTCATCCGCAATCAGCAGCGTATCAGTGCGATCACACCATTCACGCACTGCCCGCAACGTTCCGGAGGACCAGAGCCGCATTCCAGCAGCTCCCTGAATAAGCGGCTCGATCACTACGGCGGCAATCTTCGCCACCTCCGCCGGCGAAAGCCTCTCCAAGGCTGTTACGTTGGGAACTTGCATCGCGGGAAAATTCCAGTGGCTGGACCCGACATGGAACATTGCCGCCGCGCCGAGGCTCGCCGCGCCCGCCGTGTCCCCATGGTAACCGCTCTTGAAAGCGATGAACTGATGTCTTCGCGAATTGCGCAGCCGCCAATATTGATCCGCGATCCTCAAGGCGACCTCAATTCCGGTCGAACCGTCATCTGAGAAAAACACCCTACTTAAGGAGTCTGTTGGGAAAAGATCGACAATTGCGCGCGCGAGTTCGATTGCTGCCGGGTTAGTAAAACCAAGAAACGAAGTGTGCGCTACACGATCGAGCTGCCGGCGAATTGCCGCATTGATGTGCGGATGATTATGGCCGTGGATGTTCGTCCAGATTGATGAATTGCCATCAATGTATTCGCGGCCGCGGCTGTCGCGCAGAAGCGCACCGCGACCTTCCACCAAAACCAGCGGCTCGTGCTCTCGAGCGCACCATTCGCGCATATTGGTGAATGGGTGCCAAATGAAGCGCTTGTCCGTATCAATCAGTTCTTCGGTGTTCCACTCACTCATTACTGCCTTGTTCCTCGATTAATTTTTCAACCGAGGAAACGTCTTCGATGGAAACGCGTCGTCGCTGGTATTTGCGCGCAAGAATCTCTTTCAATCTCAGAAGATCCTGGAGAGGTGGAAAATCGTAATACGTCCATTTAGTTTCGCCGGCAGTTTTGGACTGGAAGCGCCACGCTCTGCCGAATTTCGTCGCGCGCACTTCGCGCTTTTCTCCGTGTTGATCTTTCTCCGTCCATATATGTTGACTCGGCATCGCAGGGAAACCTTACATTAGCAGGATTGAAAGACGCAGCTAGACTGGCGGCTTATTTCGCCGCGATAATTCTTTTCGGCGCATTGATCGCGCCGTTTCTTTTTTGGGCGGGACAATGGGCTGCGGCCCATGGTTTCTTCCCTTTTCTCGCGAAGATCGACTTCGAATCTTTCTTTCATCGCGCAATCCTCATTGCTGCTGCGGCACTACTTTGGCCGCTCCTTCGCCTCACCGATACCAAAAGCATGGCCGACTTACAGTTGGCACCCAACTCACATTGGGTGCGTGACCTCTTCGCAGGCATTCTTTTTTCGGCGATTCCCCTGCTCTGTTGCGGTGTTTTGTTTATCGCTTTCCACATCTATTCGTTACGCCACAGCTTCCCGTGGATCGCGTTCGGAAAAATCGTGGCCGCTTCGATCGCCGTTCCGGCGATTGAAGAAACATTCTTTCGCGGAGTAGTTCTGGGCGTGCTGTTGAGAACTGGCCGGCCGTACATGTCGATCTTTGCGACCTCCGCTATCTTTTCAGTTATTCATTTTCTAAAGGCGCCCGAGCGAACATCGACAATCGTAGCATGGACGTCCGGATTAAATTCCATCATCCATTCATTCGCGCGATTTGGAGATCCGACCTCGGTAGCCGCGATGTTCACGACATTGTTTCTCATCGGCTGGATTTTGGCCGACGCGCGCTTGCGCACTCGCTCGCTCTGGTTACCAATCGGTCTGCACGCTGGCTGGATTTTTGCCGCCGGCGCATTCAATCGCGTCGCACACCGAGGGATACTTGAATTGCCATGGCTGGGAAAAAATCTGCTCGTGGGAATTGTGCCGCTGGGCATTGCCTGCTTGACGTGGCTGATAATGCGCAGCTGGTTGAGGTATGTCGACGCTGGCAAAGTTTAGTGGTCTGCGCGCGATTTCCTCGCTGCTCTACCCGCCGGTTTGCACGATTTGCGCGGCAATAGTCGGAGCGGACGACTACCTTTGCGCAGAATGTGAGGAGAAGACCACGCGTATCGTCCCGCCCTTTTGCGGGAGATGCTCCGAGCCGTTCGAAGGCGCAATTACCGGCACGTTTATTTGCGCGAACTGCTCTCATCGCACGATTCATTTTGACGCTGCTGTCGCGGCGTATCGCAGTCGTGGAATCGTTCGCCAGATCGTCCATGACTTTAAATACGGACGCCAGATCCATCTCCGTTATCTGGTGACGCGCTGGCTGGCCGCGGCGCTCGACGATCCTCGACTGCGTGGCCGTCGGTTCGACGTTATTATTCCAGTGCCTTTGCATCCGGCCCGCAAACGAGAGCGCGGTTTCAATCAGGCGAGCTTGCTCGCGGAATTGCTAAGTGCAGAGATATCAATCCAATCCAAACCGCTGCTTGAGCGCATTCGCTACACGACCACACAGACGACGCTTGATCGCACCGAACGGATGGAAAATTTACATAACGCGTTTCGTTTACGAAAAAACGCGAACGTGCGAGGTTTGCACGTGCTTTTGATCGATGATGTCCTGACAACCGGTTCGACACTGAACGAGTGCGCGCACGTTTTGAAAAGCGCCGGCGCGATCTCCGTTCATGCGGCCACGGCCGCGCGCGCGTAATTCCCATGGCAATTTTCAAAAAACCAGCGATCAAGGCGGAAAGTCCGAAGAAACGCGATATCCCACACGGTCTTTTCCAGAAATGCCCCGGCTGTTCTGAAGTTGTGCCTGAAATCGAGCTCGCCCAGAATCAGCGCGTCTGTCCGCGTTGCGATTATCATTTCGCGCAATCGGCCAAGGAACGGATCGACAATCTTCTCGATCCGGAAAGTTTCGTGGAGATGGATGCCGGCCTGAAATCCGTCGACACTTTGCGCTTTCAAGGGATGGCGACTTACAAGGATCGCCTCAAGAATTACCAGGAGCGCACTGGCTTGACTGACGCCGTGATCAGCGGCTACGGAATACTCGACGGCTATAAGGTCGCAATCGCCGTCATGGATTTCGGGTTTCTTGCTGCCACGATGGGCTCAGTTGTCGGCGAAAGAATCACCCGCACGATTGAATATGGAACCGCCGAACGCTCCGCGGTCATCATCATCGCCGCCTCCGGTGGCGCTCGCTTGTACGAAGGAATGTTGAGCTTGATGCAAATGGCTAAAACGAGCGGCGCTCTCGCGCGTCATGCTGAACAACGGCTTCCTTACATTTCTGTTCTGACAAATCCCACCACCGCTGGCGTCATGGCGAGCTTTGCTTCGTTAGGTGATGTGATTATTGCAGAACCGAAAAGCATGATCGGCTTCGCCGGCCCACGCGTGATCAAAGAAACTACCCATCAGGATTTGCCGCAAAAATTTCAGACCGCCGAGTTTCTTCAAGAACATGGCTTGATCGATCTGATTGTGCATCGCAAAAAGATGCGCGAACAGCTCAGCCGGCTGCTCAGTTATTTTTCCGTTGTATCGTGAAAGTCGGGGAGGCCTCCGTGCCGCGACTCTCTCCCTACAAGGAGACGCTCGCTTGGCTGTATGGCCTCCAGCGCTTCGGGATCAAGCTCGGCCTGGAAAATATCCAGCGGCTCATCGCAGCGCTTCAGGTTGAGCTTGGCGACGGCCGGGTTATTCACGTTGCTGGAACGAATGGCAAAGGTTCCGTTTGCGCAAT
>QHOQ01000137.1 GCA_003219355.1 Verrucomicrobiota bacterium | reverse complement strand
CGCCGACGATGCTGACTTTGGACCGCACCGCGGCCTTGCGGAGTCCACGATAAAATTTTCTTACCCAGTCGACCTCTGTTTCCTTTGAGGCGATGAGTGTGATCAGCGCAAATTGAGGGAGAGCTGACGTCGCCGCAAAATCACTCAGGGGACGCATCATCGCTTTCCATCCAACGTCGAGCGCGCTCGCTCGGCGCAAAAAATGGATGCCTTCGACGATGCAATCGGTCTTAAGGACGAGAAAGTTGCGACTGGCCGGTGCTGCTACCAATGCGCAATCATCACCGGCGCCGAGAGCGACCGTTTTCCCGATCGGAAGTCGCCGCAAAAGTTGATCGAGCAGCCGGTCTTCGCCGAGCTGGCGCAGTTTCATTGCGAAAATAGCTCTGGAAAGGCAAGCGCCGTGAGCGACAGCGAATTGAAAAGCGCATGCATCGTCATCGAGACGAGAAGCGAACCACTCCACTCATAAGCGATGGTGAAACAACTTCCCAGGACGAAGAGGGGTACGAAAGATGGGAGGTGGGTGTGGGCTGCGGCGAAGAGGAGCGCGTTCATGGTCATCCCAAAAAAACGGCCAAAGTAGCGTTTCAGGACCCCGTATAGAAAAAACCGGAAAAGAAATTCCTCGACCACCGGCGCGATCGCCACCGCGAAAACGATGATCATAATTCGCTGTTCGATTGTGCGCGAGCCACTGAAAAGCTCGACGATGTTCTGCTTGCTCGACCCGCTTCCGAAAAGGCGCTGGGTAATGAGTTCGCTCACGAAGATCAACGAATAAGCGAAAAATAGCAGGATTGTTCCAGTGCTCAGGACCCGTAAAAAACTAATTTTAAAGAAGCCCCCTAACGAACTGAGGTCAAATCCGCGAAAACGCAGGAAAGCGACGATGAACAGTACCACCGCCAGCGTGAAAACAAGATTTTCCAGAAGATTGCGCGGGTTCAGTTGCACCGACCGATTCGAAACTGACGCGCTGACATTGAGCAAAAGCAAAAAGATCAATGCACCAGCGAGTATTGCTTCGGGTAATCCGAACGTCCTTTTCGGTTCGTCGACAGACGACGATGTTCGCGCGCTGATCTGGCGAATCAGAGAAACGTAAACACAAATACCGGCGAGAAGATAAAGAGGAAGAAGGATGTTTAAGATGAGGTTTGGAGCGGCTCCGGTCGCCGCAAGGAGGCTGTCGAATCGCATGCGTCCCCGTGTCTACGGAGCGTAATAACTCGGCAGAAAATACGCGCGGCCTGTTTCCAATTGTGGAATGAGCTGCTTCGGAAGCTGGAGCTCGATTTTTGAATCGGTTTGTCCGAATATTCGAAAAAATCGGATCAAACTAAAGGGGGGACCGTACTTTACGATTTTCGCTCCCGGCGCATTCCCCAGTTGCTTGGCTTTGGCAAACGCATCCTCGAATTCACCAAGTCCATCGATCAGTTTGCTGTCAAACGCGTCTTTGCCTGAAAGGATTCGACCATCGGCGATCGTGTTGCGCAACCGATCAGCAGGGAGATTTCTCTCTTTTGCAACGATGCCGAGAAACTTGTCGTAAGTTTTCATGATGAAACTTTGGACAAGCTCACGCTCCTCCGGCGTGATCGGCCGCGCGCCATTAAGCATGTCCTTAAACTTGCCGCTTTTGAAAACGACGGAAGCGAGTCCGACTTTGTTGAACAACTGCTCGTAATTCAGAGTCTGGATGATGACTCCGATGCTGCCGGTGATTGTCGTTTCGCTTGCCATCAAAAATTTGCCGCCGCAGGAGACGTAATAGCCGCCCGAAGCCGCGAGTGAATCCATATAAATCACGACAGGTTTTCTGGCGCGGGCCTTGACCAAGGCACCGTAAATTGCATCTGACGCGGTTACTTCTCCGCCAGGCGAATCGATCTCCAGGACGATGGCTTTAACGCGATCATCGTCGCGAGCTTGTTGCAACGCCGTGCGCATGTCATCGACCATCGAATCGGTGACACTGCCTGGCAGGGAAGAGCTGATTAAGCCCCGCATTGTAATGACGGCGATCTTGTCAGTCGTTCCCCGCGTCCCTCGCTGAAGAAGGATCTCACGAAAGCGCGGCATTGGTTCCGCTTCGCGCACACCGCCAATCCGCTGGAATGCAGCGACCACCAGTACAAAATTGACAAAGAGACTGGCGCAAAGCGCGACGAACAAAAAGATGCTAAGACAACCTAATCTGCGATCTGCCATGACGGCACGAAACTGCCGGAGAACAGCGGAGGGCACAAGCGCTTTTCGCAACAGGCGAAACTGCCGTCACAAGGCCTCTGGTTCTTCCAACTGATGACCATCGCGAAAAACGAGACCGCCGGCCCTCAATTAAGGTTCAATCAAAACCGGACTCTCGTACGTCAGCTCTGCGGTTCGGCCTTCACGTAAATCTCCAGCGGCGCGCTCGGAAAATATTTCAACAATGCGGGGCAGAGCCACCCTTCCATTTTGAATTGGTCGCTGTAATACCAATTGCCGCCGGATTCTTCGCGACACCATTCCAGTTTAAAATCGGCCCCGGGAAATTGCGCGGCACTGAAGATTGCGCGAAAACCTTTATCGGCATTGGGAATCCCGGCAATGATCTTGTCGACCATCGTATCAATTTCGGCTATGAACGGTTCTCTCGACAGACCGACTGCGGGATCGTCGAAAACCCACATTCCTTCATATTTGTACGGAGCGATGACGAAGAGCGAATTCATAGCAACGCGTTAAACCGTTAAATCGTTAAAGAGTCTGTCCGCTTCATATCGCGCAGCGCAAATGGAGAAAGAACTCGCTGAAGATATGAGAGCTGAAGGCTACACGGTTACCGGAGGGGAATGATTTCTTTGCGCGGTTCTACCGAAGCGGCGTCGATCTAATCCATATCGGCACCGTTGCCGCTGCCTACTACGGTTTGTTATTCTTACTGAGCGTCGCGGTCGCAGTGTGTGTCACAGCGGGAGTTCCGCCCGTGCCCGAGACTGTGAAGGTATAAGACCCTTTCGCGGTTGAAGAGCTGACGTTTAGAGTCAGGGTTGAGGACGTCGTTGCGGGATTGGGGCTGAAGCTGCCGGTCGTGCCGGAAGGAAGACCGCTTACGGAAAGTTGGACGGTCGAACTAAAACCGCCGCTCGGTGTAATTGCTACCGTGTAGGCGGCTGTTCCACCACCACGGTGCAAGGTGACCGTTGACGGGCTGAGCGAGAGCGAAAAATCAGGCGCTGGCGTCGGAGTCGGTGTCGGTGTCGGAGTGGGTGTCGGCGTTGGAGTGGGTGTCGGCGTTGGAGTCGGTGTTGGACTACCCGATGCTATCTTGAAACTGCCGATGCGCGTTCGCCAGTTGAAGGAGGCTGTCGTGGAATAGTATTCGTTAGTGTACCAGAAGGTGCTGTCGTCCACTGGATCAACCGTCAACGAGCTGTAATCGCCCCAGCGGTTGCTTGTACCGCTCTGGCTGCCGGTGCCATCGAAGAGATGAGCTTCACCTTGAGCGAGCGTGTTGATTGGGTCGGTCGCGAGCCTAGCCGCGTAGCGCACCTGTGGATTCATGGTCGAACTGGAAGCGCTAAAGCCGATGGCGAGGTTTCCTTGTCCATCCATCGCGGCGCTACCCATCCAGCGCCAGGTCGAGTCCGGCTGATAGGTGCTCTGCTGATAGATGGTCACCGGTCCAGCCGTCACGTTGCGCAGTTCAAACCAACGTACTCCTGCCACCCCACCGGCGCTAACTGTGTAGTTGCCGACCACTGATTCGTGGTCGCCGAAATTCCGGTAAGCAAGTCGAAACATCAGACGGTCACCGATACCATCCAGGTTACTATTGGAGGCAACACCCGACTGCGGCACACACGCGCGAGTAGAGGGGCAGAGGGCGGTAAAACCCGCCGCGGCTGGTGAGGCGAAGGTTGTAAAGGTCGAATTCGCAGGCGTCGTAAAGTCGGCGTGAAAATGATAGGTTGTGTAATTAGGATTGGTGCCCTGACCCGGGAAACCAACGAAGGTGGCGGGAGCACCGGATGGCGGGAGCGTTGGACCATCGAGGTCGGCGGGTAAGAAAGGGTCGACGGTACCACCGAGCGCCCCGCGCGGGCTGACAAAGCTCGCCGGCAAGTTGACGAGCATCTTCGCGCGATCAAAGGCGAACGCCTGCGGGCCGAGGTAGGACGTGCCGGTGGAGTTAAACACGTTCATACTCATGTAATAACCGTCGGGCCAGACACTCAGGTGCGGATAGTCAAAGAAGTTCGAGCCAAGATGAAAGCCATAGCGTGCATAAGTGCCGGTGGCGTCTGCCGTGGTAGAAATGGCGACGCATTCGTCGGTGATCGGAGTGCCGCCGGTGGCGCTGGCAAACTGAGTTATCATCCAGCGGTTTGCGAGGTGATCATAGAGCACGACTGGATCGCCGCTGCCACCGGCCTCGCAGGCGCCACCAAAGCCCGTCCAGATCGAGGAAATGCTATTCGGTCCCAGAAGTGAACTGCCGGTGGCTTTGTCAAAAACCTGAAAGCCCTCGTTCACTATTTGAACGTATTGGGTTTGGCCGACGGCTCCATTCGTGTCGGGGGGCGCGCAGTTGCAGCCTACGCCAGGAAACGGAATGCCGTTGAAGTTGCGGAGGGGGGCGGGCAGACTCGGTGCGAGCAGATCGAGCGTGGAGACGTGGCTCTTCTGAATGACCGGGTCAGGCGTGTCGTGGTGCCGGTATGGAACTTTCGGGTTTTCGTTCGCCTCGTGCTGGGCTTTCAAGTCGGACGCCTTCCACGGCGGCATATTGCGCACCGGTGGCGAGATGTCGTTTTTATACGAAGCACCGACAGTGTGACCGCTGGATTGCTGGTTTGCATTTGGCGCCTGCGCCGACAACGATCCGCCTGAGAACAAACCCAGCCCCACCAGCGCCAGTAAAATAGCGATCGAGCAAAGAACGAAGCCAAGCAAGATGCGCGGATTGAAGAAAGCAGATTCGGACGCGGATTTTGTTTTCATGGGGAGATTTGTGCGAGACTATCAACCAAGCCGGACGGCTGTCACGGTTTATTATCCGAAAAGCGAAGGATTATTTGGTCTGATCTGCGGATGGAGTCACACAGGCCGTAACGCGCGACGGCGGGTAGCTGCATCGTATCCTTTAGGCGTGTTCGTCGCTTGCGATTGTCGTCACCTTCTCCGTTTCTCGCGCCGGCTTTCATTCGTGACGAAACCCAGTATAAGTGTTTCGCCAACTGCGCCCGTAGCTCAGCCGGATAGAGCAACGGA
>QHOQ01000136.1 GCA_003219355.1 Verrucomicrobiota bacterium | reverse complement strand
CTATCCCGCCCGTCTTTTATGAGGTAAGCGATGTTGGTAAAGAACCTGATTGTCAGGTGCATCTTTCTGGCGCTCGCCGGTAGTGCTACATCGAGTGATGCTTTGCCGTCAGGCGTTATGGAGGGACATTTGAAGATCCTTTCATCCAAGCCGGTCGACATCGGCGATGAAAACGCAGCGACGGTGGCAGCGGGAAACTACGCCGATTATCCGCTGCTTGTCTTGAGCCGGGACAAACAAAAAGAAATCGCCCGGGTTACTGCGGACACGAACGGAAACTATCGCGCGGTGCTGCCGCCAGGCGACTATGTTCTCGTCGCGCAAAGGCGGGCGCGCAAGCACGCAAAACCGCAACCATTCACGGTCGTGTCCGATCAAACTGTCCACGTCGATATGGAGATTGTCACGGACCATTTGCGAGTCAGGTCGCCGCAATCGTCCCGGCCCGATTGATAAACCGGCAGGCGGAAATCTGCGCAGTCAGTCCGCTTCCTCGCCTGCGCTCAATCCCCTTGAGCGACCGCGTCAGCAAAGGCAAGATCGCCGGATTTTAGATCCAGCTCGGCTTCCGCCGTTGTGCCAAACACGCGTGCCCGCTCGTCATCGAATTCTCCTTCCCATCGCGCGACTACGATCGTAGCCAGACAATTCCCGATGAGGTTTACGCACGTGCGCCCCATATCCATCAATTCGTCGACGCCAAAGATTACCGCCACACCAATCGGACCGAGACCCGCTGGGAGGAAGCTATTCAACGTCGCGAGCAGGACGACGAGCGATGCGCGCGGCACGGCCGCTACGCCTTTGGACGTAATCATCAGTGCGAGCATCATCATGATCTGTCGATCCCAGCCCATGTGCTGACCGGTGGTGGCTTCAGCCGCTTGCGCCACGAACACGGAAGCCATCGCCAGATAAAGGGTCGAGCCGTCGAGATTGAATGAATACCCGGACGGCATAACGAACCCGACGATGTGTTTCGGGACACCGATTCGCTCCATCACCTGCATCGCTTTTGGCAATGCTGACTCACTGCTCGTGGTCGCGAACGCAAGCGCAGCCGGCTCGCGCACCGCCCGGACGAATTGCCGCAGCGGCGCTCGCACAATGAAAATGACAAGCCCGAAAATCAGGACAATGAAAATGATGAGTGCCAGGTAAAGGGAAAGAACCAGATTGCCCAGATTTACGAGCACGCGAAGACCCTGGGTGCCAATGGTGTGGGCCATCGCCGCGCCCACCCCAAAGGGCGCGAACATCATCACGTAGTTGGTGAATTTAAACATGACCTGAGAGAGGCTCTCCATCGCCCGAATGATTGGCTTTCCTTTCTCGCCGATTGCCGAGACTGCCATGGCGAAAAGCACAGCGAACACGACGATTTGGAGCACGTCGCCGTGCACCATCGATTCGATAACGCTGGACGGAAATACGTGCACGAGTGTCTCGATCAGCGTTCTCGGGTGACTTTGGGCAATCGTTTTAGTGATGTCGATGTTGCTCGGAGCGAGAGTCACGCCCACTCCCGGTTTCGTGAAATTCACCACCGCCAAACCGATGAAGAGCGCTGCGGTGGTTACGATCTCGAAATAGATCAACGCTTTGATGCCCATCCGTCCGACCTTTCGTAACGCGCCCGCGCCGGCGATTCCGACGACAACCGTTGAGAAGACGAGTGGCGCGATGATGGATTTGATGAGGTTAATGAAAATGTCGCGCAGGAAATAAACTGCGTTACCCCACTCGGGCCGGAGCCAGCCGATCACGCCCCCAACGATTAGCCCGATCATGATCTGCACGGTCAACGAAGGGTAGTACCACGGCCGGAGCCGTCGCGGCGTCCCCGAAACGTTCGCTGTCATCTGCCGTGCATTAGCATAAAGCGTCGAGTTGAAACAGAGCGCGTTTCGATTCGGACGCGTGCGCTCTTCAGAAAACTGCGCTCCATTGCGGAGTGTTCCTGAGTCGTCTCGAATGCACATCATGCGGACTTCGGCACGAGTGGTCGCGTCTGCAGAATCTCTGCACCTCCTGCCACAAACCGCTCTTTGCGATTGTCGACCTTGCCAAGGCAGGTCGCGCTTTGCCCCGAGAGGCGTTGGTTACCCGAGAGAAATCGCTGTGGCGTTATCGCGAACTGTTGCCGTTGCCTGAAGGCGTGGAGCCTGTTTCGTTAGGCGAAGGCGGAACTCCGCTGCTTCGAGCCGCACGATTCGGCGATGACGTCGATCTTTGGGTTAAAGACGAATCACAGAATCCAACACAGAGTTTCAAAGCGCGGGGGATGGCGGTTGCCGTATCCATGGCGAAATATCTTGGCGCGACCAAGCTGGCCGTTCCCAGCGCGGGCAACGCCGGTGGAGCGCTCGCTGCATACGCAGCTCGGGCTGGCGTCGAAGCGCACGTCGTGATGCCGCGGGACACTCCGCGCGCGAACATCGTTGAATGCCGCGAGCTCGGAGCGCGCGTCACTCTCGTTGATGGCCTCATCACCGATTGCGGTGCTGAGATTGCCCGGCGCAAAGCAACGGAAGGCTGGTTCGACATGTCCACGCTCAAAGAGCCGTATCGGATCGAAGGAAAAAAGACGCTCGGTTACGAGTTGGCCGAACAGTTCAACTGGCAATTGCCCGATGCGATTCTTTATCCGACCGGCGGCGGCACCGGCCTAATCGGAATGTGGAAAGCGTTCGACGAAATGGAGACCCTTGGCTGGGTCGGGAAGAAACGTCCACGCATGTTTTCCGTGCAAGCCACCGGCTGCGCTCCAATCGTCCGTGCGTTTGAGAACAGCGATTCCACCGCGGCTGAATTTCCAGATGCACGCACGTGCGCCTCCGGTCTGCGCGTTCCAAAAGCGATCGGCGACTACCTTATCCTGAATATCCTGCGCCAATCCAACGGCGGCGCCATCGCCATTGATGACGAAGAAATGATTCGCGTCACGCGCGAAGTGGGATCGAGCGAAGGTCTATTCGTCTCTCCGGAGGGGGCAGCCTGTTTCGCCGCTTTGCAATCGCTCTGTCGCGCCGGCAAAATTGCTTCCGGCGAACGCGTTGTCATTTTCAACACCGGTTCAGGAATCAAATATCTCGACTGCTATGAACTATAATAGTTTCGTCACACGATGTCGGTCCCGTCAGCCAACCGTTTCAATGGCGCACACTTCATCGCACCATATTTCGATACGCGCTCGAATCTCATCGCGGATCTTGCGCGTTCCGGCGAGGCGTTCTTCGCGCGTGCCGATGAGTGCAGCAGGGTCGGGAAAACTCCAGTGCAATCGCTTCGCCATACCGGGAAAAATCGGGCAACGCTCGGCGTTGCTTTCAGCGCAGACCGTGATCACGTACGAGAATAATTCGCCTGATTTGAAGACGTCGAACACGGATTGAGTTTGCTTTTGCGAAATATCAATCCCGATCTCGCGCATCGCTTCGACCGCCAGCGGGTTGAGCGTTCCCGGCTCCAGCCCGGCACTGTGCGCTTCAAATTGATCGCCGCAAATCTCGTCGAGGAATGCTTCTGCCATCTGACTGCGGGCGCTGTTATGAACACAGATGAATAAAACTTTTTGTTTCATGATATTTGATTGATCCGCTTTAGTTAATCACGCCTTCCGCCTATCGATAAAGATTGAGATTCGCTTGGCAAACGCCTTAGCTGCCTCTGCGTAAAAGCGCCGTCCGAGTTCGAGCGCATCGCGGTGCAGTCGTTTGCTCCGTTTTCGAATGAGCTTTTGCAATTGCACGAGTTCATCGTACAGCGCTTGATCGCCGCGTTCCTTGTCCAGGCGGGCGAGAAGGAACGCAAAATCATGCGCGCGTCCGAGCAGTTCACCCAGAGTCTTCGCGTCGCTGGCAATTTCCTCGAGAACCAACCGGTTAAGCGGCCGTAAAACGCGCAATTGATACCACAACTCCTTCACGCTCATCCGCCAGACGTGGAAACTCTCCGGATCGCGTTTCTTGAGGGCTTTGGCCAGCCGGTTTTGGCCGCGCCGATACGTCTTCGCGACCACGCCACAGGTTTGCTTCCAGTTTATGTCGGTCAGAGGCCACTTGGACAGGCGTTTATCAGCGCGCTCCAGTTGCGGGATCGCTTGTTTTTGCCAGCCAGAAAACGCTGCGGAAAAACTTTCCCGTTCCATCGACAACAATTCTTCGATCCGTGCAAATTGCTGGTCCGCATCCTCGCGCAATTGAATCAGCGTCTGTAATCGCACATGCGCATCGCGCAAATCGGAGACGAGTCGTCCAATTTCGCGCAGAGAACGATCCTCGCTCGCCCACCGATTTTTTCCCACCTCGTTCTTTGTCAGTCGCAAGGCAGCCCGTAATTTCTTAAGATGCTTGCGAACCTCATGCACGGTGACGCCGCGCTGTTTCGCTGGATGGCGGCACAAACCCACAGCGGCGTCAATCTCTTCGCAAAAAATTCTCTTGAGCCCATCCGCCAACGGCTCGCGCAATTTTAAACAATATCCCATTTTTGTTCTCTACTCGTTGGCCAGTCTCACGTTGCTATAACGCTTTTCGCCCGTGACTTCCCGCCCAAACCAAGACGGGGGCTTGAACCTTCGGCACGTTACATGGTCGGGAAATTCTACTTCTGCCACAACCAGGCCTTTGTGTTTGCGGTGATAAATATCGATCTCGATCAGAAAATTTTTCCAAGGCACTTCGTAGCGCAGCTTGTACAGCCTTCTTCCAACCGTCGCTGGCCAGAGCGCGGAGAACTGTTTCGCGCTGAGTTTGATCTCGCGCTCCTCCCGGGATCTGCCGCGGCCCACTTTGAAAGTCAGCGACGCGGTTTTCCCTTTTTTGCGGAGACGAACCTGCCTGCCTGCGGGCTCCGTTGCCAGGTAACCTTGTGCGATGATATACCGCCGCGAACGGTTCAGTTTCTCAGGCAGCCGCTTCAGCAAAAACTTGCGTTCAATTTCCCGGCTGTTTGGAATTCCCTTCTTCATTGGTGCGAGGTCAGGATGCTAAATGCGATAAATCTCACGGTCGAGACTTTCGCGTCGACGAAAAAATAAGTTGTAACGAGTGGTAGGGACAGCGCGCTGCGCTGTCCGGGCGCCGCACCGCGGCGTCCCTACCAACCCGACCCCGCTCAACTCGCCGTTCGCTGAAGAAATTGATTCAGTACATCGACAAGGGCGAAGATTGGCCAGGCTGAGATAGCGGCGATGATGGCAAAGAGCAGCGCCTCAACAGCAAATTCCCAACTCTTTTCGCTCGCGAAATAACTTCGGGTTAATCCACGGAATGACCTCAGAACCAGTGAACGCCGGTACGGCGTTCGTCTCATCACGGTTCGTTTCACTGTGATTACGCTCATAGTTGGGCGTTCGATAAACCGACGCGCACGCCGCGTCATGTGACAAATCGTGAAAATTGCGTGACGAAAATGTCACGGGCGACTCTTGGTAGCGCAACGAAAATCACCCGCCAGCGCGGGAAATTGATTCATCTGGAAACGCCCCGGCCCACGCCAGGATGAGTTACCGAGTGCAGATCGCGAATAAGTGAATCGATTTTGCGCAGATCTTTGCGACGGCCTTTTTCGGGTTTCAGTTTGCGCTTGCGCACCATAATGGTGAGGTCGCGAATTTCGTGCAGTCGCTCGGGCGACAACGTTTCTGCTCCTTTTGACGACACGATCGTCGCCATACTTTCTGCAAGGTCGATTTCGAGGCGCGCCGCGTAGGCTCGAATCGTCGCGCGCAAGTCCCTACGAAGCGAGGCCAATTCTTCGGCGAGCATTGTCGCAGGCGAGGTCTCCCGCTTTTTGTGTCGCTTTTTTGTTTTCATCTTCCCGAGACGTCTATCCGACTTCGGTCCATGGGCCGATTAAAAGCAGCAGTGACAGTAGCGGGGAACGGATGATAATTCACCATCTCGACGATACCATCCTCCCGTTCGACCAGCGCGGAACAGCTTTCCACCCAATCACCGCAATTGTAATACGTTATAGCGCCGAATTGCCGGATCGCTGCGCTGTGGATATGGCCGCACAGGACGGCATCGACCGAGAACTTCTGCGCGTAATGCACGATCTCCTCTTCGAATCTGCCAATGAAACTGACCGCATCTTTGACGTGTTGTTTAGCGAACGCGCTGAGCGACCAGTAACCGAGGCCGAACCGGCGGCGGACGAAGTTGATGAGCGGATTCAGCGAGAGCAAAAACTGGTATCCAACGTCGCCTGCGAACGCCAGCCATTTCACGTTTTGCACTACGGCATCAAGCTCATGCCCGTGGATGACGAGCATGCGGCGGCCGCCCGCCAGACGATGGATCGCATGCCTCTGCACGGTGATATTGCCGTAAGCGCCGAAAAAGCCGGCGAGCATTTCGTCGTGATTACCCGGTATGTAAACGACGCGCGTGCCTTTGCGCGCTTTACGGAGGATTTTCTGGATAACGTCGTTGTGCTGCTGCGGCCAGTAACGGCCGCGGCGCAATTGCCAGATGTCGATCAAATCGCCCACCACATAGAGAGTCTCGCATTCGTACTCGCGCAGGAAGTCGAGCAGCGCGCCGGCATTGCTGCCGCGTGTGCCCAAATGGACATCTGAAATCCACGCCGCGCGCACACGACGGACAGAATCCGGTTCACGCCCAAACGGTGGCTCAATCGAAAATCGAGGCGCGTTTAAGATCGGCGTCATACAAAAATCAGTGAATTGGTTTCGACAAAAAACCCGCCGAGGCACTTTCCCAGCGGGCTTTCGATAACCTAACCAAGCTGTTCAATGCTCAGAACTTGACGTTCAGGTCAGCAGTGAAGAAATTGTATTGATCCATTGGATT
>QHOQ01000135.1 GCA_003219355.1 Verrucomicrobiota bacterium | reverse complement strand
CCGGCGATGGCGCTCGTCGCATTGACTCGGTTGATCAACCACGCCAACGCGTAATTGATGACGATGGACGCGATAAACGCGAGCAAGTAGGCGGAGACATTATGTGTGCGCTCGATGTCGGTCATCGTCCTGGCGTGAAGATTCAACCACGTTTCGCCAAAGATCGCGTACCAGCCCCAACCGATGAGGAAATAAACCGCGACCAAAATCCAAACCGCAAGATGATTGATTCTGTTGTTCATGAAATTTTCTCCAAAACTCGAAGGTCTGTGTTTGCCGAAATCAGCCTAATTCGCGGTTAATATCACCTCAATAAATATAAGGCTTGGAAAGTGGGAACGCGTCCTTGATCAATTCGAGGCGCGGGCTCGCGTCCTCAGCAATGATGACTTCCACGACGTCGAAGCGGAAAAGAATGTCGGGATCATCCAGCATCCGCAGCCAGTTAAGGCCGCCGCGGGAAATGCGCTTCTTCTTTTCTCGATCGACTGCTGCAATTGGGCGTCCGAAATCCTCGCGGGTGCGCGTCTTTACTTCTACAAAGACCAGCGTGTCGCGGTCGCGACAGACGATGTCGATCTCGCCGCCGCTGCGTCCTTTGAAATTGCGGTAAAGGATCTTGTAGCCCTTACGCCGCAGGAATCGGCAGGCCAGTTTCTCGCCGTGGGCGCCGCGCCGGAGATGTTGTGGCCTCGACGAGGCCTTCGAGAGCAAGAAGCGGTTGCGCCACCGGTTCGAAAGATCGGCGATGGATCGAACAAGCTCCGAATTCATGGAGTTTCAAGAGATGCAGTTCGGTGGTGTAACCTTTGTGCTGGCTGAAGCAATATTCGGGAAAATGAGCGCAGAAGTCACGCATCATCGCGTCCCTGGTGACTTTCGCGATCACGCTCGCAGCGGCAATCGATAAGCTGAAGCAATCGCCATCGATAATGGCGGTCTGTGGAAGTGGAAACGGAATAACGGGCAGGCCATCGATCAGAACGTGATCGGGCGGAATGGAAAGCGCGGCAAGGGCAGCACGCATCGCTTTGTGCGTCGCGCGCAGAATATTAATTCGGTCGATTTCGATCGAATCGATAACGCCGACCGCCCAACTGATTTGAGGATTACCAATCAGTTCACAATAAATTTCTTCACGCAATTCCGGTGCAAGCTGTTTGGAATCGTTCAAGCGCCGATGCCGAAATTTTTCCGGAAGAATCACTGCAGCGGCGACAACCGGACCGGCCAGAGCACCGCGACCAGCCTCGTCAATGCCGGCGATGCGCGTGACACCAGTGGCACGCAACTTCCTTTCATGACGGAATCCGCAGCGCCGATACATCGGCAGGAATCTTCCGCACGATTGCAAGGATTTCCTACAAAAAAATTTGTGGGGGATCGGCCTCTGTGCCGTCCCTAAAATTGGACGAGACGGAGCTCGTCCCTCCATTATTCTCTTACCGCCGTCGCTTCCTTGCCTTTGCGGGTACGGAGGTAATTCAATCTGGCGCGACGAACGCGGCCTTGTTGTTCCACTTCCACCTTCGCGATCCGCGGCGAATGCAATGGGAAAACGCGCTCGACACCTTCGCCGTAGGAAATTCGGCGGACTGTAAACATTTCGTTTAGCCCACGGCCTTTACGCCCGATGACTATGCCGGCGAAAATTTGGATTCGCTCCTTGTCTCCTTCCACAACCCGGGTGTGAATGCGCACACTGTCGCCCACAGCAAACTGCGTCCCATCCGTTTTTTGTTGTTCCTTCTCGATGGCGTCAATAGTCAGATTCATCAAACTCCCCTTCCCTTCCCGCCCGCTGGACGGGCGAACATTTTCATTCGGATGAGCCGAAAAGGCAAACGAAAGATCGCTACGAGAAATGGCCCTTGTAGAAATCGCGAAGGTCTGGTGTGCCCGGGCACACTCAAGGGTCGCGACTCAACACCTGCGTCACCGATGGCCGGCTACAAAATCGAGAGCTCAATTTGCCTGCCATCTGATTCTTTTATCGGTGGAATTCGTCTAAATCTGTGGCTCGTTGTCAACCTCCCCGCGCCCGTAGTTCAATTGGATAGAGCGACGGCCTCCGGAGCCGTAGGTTGTGGGTTCGAGCCCCGCCGGGCGCAACTGACTCTGAAAATGCGGGTTACCGCCAGACTGCGGAAACCGGTATCACCGAGATTGGTGGGGTCCGTAGCTCAATCGGTTCGAGCATGCACCTTGATAAGCGCAGGGTCATTGGTTCGAGTCCAGTCAGACCCACACTAACCCATTGGGCTATTAACGACTTCAGATTGTCAATTGCCAACTTGCGCCTGACTGGGTCAACGCGGGCATGATTGCATAAAGCTGAACCTGAAATATCCTCAGGATAGAAGCAGCATCATGGAGAAAGCCGATTCCAGACCGATTTCTTCGTTCGGGTCGCCTATCATTTCAGCTCTTTCGGTGAAAGGAAGAGCAGAGCCATTCGAAGTTCTTCCCTCGGCTAAACACTACGTTAATGCCCCAGTTTCTCCGTATTTTCACGATCTCGGACTCGGCACGAACTTGTCCGCTTTCATTGCCAAAGACGATTACCCTCTTCCTAGAACTGAAGATCGCGAAGGTTATTGGGGGGATGACCACTACGGTTGGTGGCTAAGTGGATTGGATGATTACATGTGCATCAAGCGCGTGGCAAAGCAATATGGTGTGAATTTGAAACGCGGCGACAGCACGTTTGAACTGGGATGCGCCTCTGGGAGAGTCTTGCGACATTTCGGTTGCCAGGAAGAATGCTTGGATGTTTGGGGCGCGGACATTAGGCTGCGCCACGTCGAATGGGTCCGGAGATTTCTGCCGAAAAACATCTGCGTTTTCCACAACACAATTCTTCCCCATCTGCCGGTTGAGGATAACTCGCAAAAAATCGTCTCTGCCTTTTCCGTTTTTACGCACATTGATGACTTTGAACTCGCCTGGGTAGCCGAGCTTCGTCGCGTCCTTGTTCCGGGCGGACTGGCTTATTTAACAATCCAGAGTGAACACACTTGGAGCAACATGAATCCCCAGTGGGTTATCTGGAAGAGCTTGATGGCGCTCAAGGAGCGCGTTCAGGATTACAAGATCTCTCCAGATCTATTTGATCAGCCGATGCCAGCGCCCAAAACTGTGTTTAGTTGGAACGCTACAGAAAAGCGTAGCTGCCACGTATTTCGTTCCGACGACTACGTTCGCGACGCGTGGGGCCGTTTCCTCTCGATAAAGGAAATCATTCGAGAGGGCCACTGCTTTCAGGACGTGGTTGTTTTGCAGAAAGAATAAGCGTTTGAGCTGTAATTATGTGTTCTCGGACGTTAAGACCAGCAAATCGCCAGTCGATCACGCTCCCTAGAGACGATGTAATGCGGTGCGCCGGATTTTTCGTGCTTCCGCTCGTTTAGAGCGATGACTTCAGCTTTCCTAGCCATAGTTAGGCCGAGTTGTTTTACCGCCTCGCCCTGATCTTGTAGGGCGGGCGCATCGCCTGCCGCGAGCTAGGTCGGCAACTGCGCAGCCGCCCTGCAATTCATCAGACGGAATCTTCGCAGCAGGCGGATTCTATCATCCGAGCGCTTCGATGCGACCGAGCAAATCTTTTTTGCTCGCCATGCCCGTGACCTGGTCGCGCAGTTGCCCGTTTTTGAAGAAGAGCAACGCCGGGATGGCGCGAATGTTGTACTTGAACGAAAGACTCTGGTTTTCGTCCACGTTCACTTTTGCGATTTTGATCGCATCGGCCTTTTCGCGCGCGATCTCGTCCAGCAACGGCGCAATCATTTTGCAGGGGCCACACCATTCCGCCCAAAAATCGACAATCACAGGTTTGCTGCTTTGGGTGACTTCGCGGTCAAAATTGGATTCGTCGACGTTGACTGTTGCGGAGTTGTCCATGGCTTTTAAAAAAAGTAAGTCCAAATCTGAATAATCAAAATGATGGTAGAAACTCCGAGTAGCGCCCAGCAGATCGGCATCGGAATTGCATTCCCCTCACCTTTCTCGGCTGGTGTGACCGCGATCGAAGCGCGCTGAGCCGCAATGTGTGGCATCGCAATAAGCGGCTGAGTTTTTTTCATCTCAACCGCTGGCACCGGCATCGCCCTGGCAATGACCGGAACGCGCGCCGTCTCCTTCCTCGGACCGGGCGAAACCGACTCCGGCGCGGCACTAACCAACCCAAGGTCGGGAGCAGGCGTTGAAGGGATGACGACCGGCTCCGGCGAGGGAGCCGAAGAGGCTGCTGGTGACGGGAATGGTGATGGCGGCACAACTGTTCCTACGGGAGGTCTTGGAGCGTCAAGAGGCTGGTGAGGCATCTTGTTTGGCGGCTGACGGGGTGGCAACTCGATTCGCACAGTCTCGCGCGAGTGCGTTTTTGTGTCGGGCGGCTTCGCTACTGGCTCCTGCGGCAAAGCGATGCGAACAGTCTCTTTTTTTGGTTCGTTTGGATCGGCCATCAGAGGGAGCAAATCGGTCTCAAAGCATCGCTCAAAATGACCAAGTTGTCACTCGCCAAGTTCATTCGGATACAGAAATGTGGCGGCCCAAGGCCAATCAGCCAGGAGCTTAGGCCACTAGATCGTATCCACGGCTTCCTACGATTTTGCGCGAAATAAATTCGCCCACCGGCGTCGTCTTGAATAAAACGACTCGCGCGTCGACATCCGGAGCGTCCGCTTCGCTGCGAGCGATATGCGGCTGATCAACCAGTAATTTCATTTCGCTTCCAATTTTTTCTCGCGCGATGTCGTGCGCGATCTGTTGCTGGATCGACATCGCGGTCCGATAGCGTGCATTTTTAGTTCTTGCGGGGATTTGATTTGACATTTTGGCCGCGCGCGAACCCCCTTCCTGTGAGTATTTGAAGATACCAAGCCGTTCAAATCGAGTACGCCCGATGAAGTCGAGCAGGCCCTCAAACTCCGCTTCTGTTTCGCCGGGAAACCCAACGATGAAAGTGGTGCGCAGAGCAACGCCAGGAATTCCAGCGCGCAATTTGCCGATTAACTTCTCGATATGGTCGCGCGAGGTTTCCCGCCGCATGCGGCGCAATATCGATTCGTCGATGTGCTGCAAAGGAATATCTACGTAGCGCGCGACTTTGCCGCATTCCGCGATCGTCTCGATCAATTCATCGCTCCAATGCGCTGGGTGTGTATAAAGCAGTCGCACCCAGAATTCGCCCTCGATTTTTTGGATTTTGCGAAGCAGGGCACTAAGCGTCGGCCCACGCGACGAATCAACTGGTTGACGGGGGCCCGCTTTTTGCGGCCACAAGTCCATCCCATAATAGGTTGTGTCCTGACTGATCAGGTTTACCTCACGCACGCCTTCCTTGACGAGTCCTCGGACCTCTGCGAGCACGGATTCCGGAGCCCGACTGCGGTGTTTTCCCCGCATCTGTGGGATCACGCAAAAACTACACGGATGATTGCAGCCTTCGGCAATTTTGACATAAGCCGAGTGCGCTGGCGTAAGCCTAAAACGCGGTGTGTCGTAATCGGGGATATAACTGGGAAGAGGCGTGACGAAGTTGTAGCCGCCGGTAGCTGGGGCACGGTCAGACCAAACAGACGGACCGGGGTCGTCGCCTCCTGTTACGACGCGCTGAACAATTTCTCCAAGTTCACTCACTTGATCGAGTCCTACGAACGCGTCCACTTCTGGCAGCAATTCGCGCAGCTCACTGGAGAATCTTTGCGACATACAGCCGCTCACGATTAATTTCTGGTTTGGTCGCTTGGATAAACCGCGCTGCTGATGCGCCTCCAGGATCGAGTCAATTGATTCTTCCTTGGCCGAATCAATGAACGCGCAGGTGTTAACCACCAAGACATCGGCATCCTCCGCTCGGGATGTAATTTCCATTCCGCACTGCAGTACACTGCCGAGCATGATTTCAGCATCGACAAGGTTCTTAGCGCAACCGAGGCTGATCATGCCAACTTTTGTGCGATATGGCGGTGGCGTCAGGGGTGTCGCCAGCATCGATGTTGGATTTGCAGACGACAGGCCTGCCGCTGCAGAGGCGATATTCTCTCGCATCGAGAAAGAAAGCTAGTTGACTGTCACGTCATCGTCGTCGTCTTCAAGCGGCTCGCCATTTTTCGTGATTTGGACAGCGTCACGATCGAGAACGCGCATGGAAATATGCTGACCGCGAAACTCTACAGTGCCATCAGCCGGCGAAATCCAACGCTCGACAGCAGGATTTTCATTGTCCACCTTGACTTTGATGTAGGTTCTTTTAAGCGGCCGAATAGCGACACGGTTCGGTCCGGTTGATTCCGTCGGCGACGAATTGACAGACCCGCGCGCTTTTGCGAGGTCCTCTGGGCGCACAGGCTCGGCTCGCCGCACTTCCGGCTCAGTAGGCGTCGGCGTGGAAGCTCCCGTAGCCGCCGTTGCTTTTCGTGTAACCGTGGCCGATGGAGAGATCGACGGTGCCGACGCTACGCGTGGCGTCTCTTCCGCAGCGATGCTTGGCGAAACGCTCGGGGAGCTTGGGATTGCCGAGGCGCTCGGTGACACTTGAGCCGTAGGTCCTGCTGCCCGTGGAGCAATCCGCTGCACATTGAGAATCAGCTTCATCACCGAAAAACCGACTACCAGTACCAAGATTCCAAATATGAGCGGCATCGGCGATATACGATCTTGCCTGGAAGGACGAACCACGGGCGCGCTGACTTGTTTTTGCGCATGATTCTCCTGAAGGTACGAGTAGCCATCGACTGTGACCTGCTCGGAATCTTCAAAGGCTTCGAGATATGGCGTGACATCGACATCCAAAAATCTCCCGTAGATGAGCAGAAACCCTTTTGCATACGCCAGGCTGGGAAATTGCGAAAAATCGTCCGCCTCAATCTCTGCCAGCCGCGCCGGGCGAATCTTGGTCATGCGCGCTGCTTCGTCGAGGGTAAGATTGCGCGCACGCCTCGCCTCTTCAAACTTTTTACCGAGCCCTTCGATCGTCATGATGGGGGTTGCCGGCTAAACGGCAGCGTCAAGATCGACAAGAATTTCCCGCGGTTTAGCGCCTTCGCCCGGACCCAAAATACCGCGCTGTTCCAGAATATCAACGATGCGCGCAGCACGCGTGTAACCGAGTCGCAACCGCCGTTGCAGCAAGGACGTGGAGGCGCGTTTTTCCTGTCGAATGATCTCGATGCATTTTTCCACCAGCTCTTCATCTTCCTCTGTCACTTCTTCTTCTAGCGTCGCGGTGGACTGAAGCTTCTCATGCATCGTCATGTCAAAAGCGGGCGGGCTTTGTGCAGAGACAAATTCAACCACGCGATGAATTTCATCGTCGGTCACGAGCACGCCTTGGGCGCGAATGAGACGCGAAGTGCTCGGCGGAAGGTAGAGCATGTCGCCCTGCCCAAGCAAACGGTCGGCCCCGTTTTCGTCGAGAATCACCCGGCTGTCGATCTTGGAGGCGACTTGAAATGCAATCCGACTCGGAATGTTCGCTTTGATGACTCCGGTGATGACATCCGCGCGCGGCGTCTGCGTCGCTACGATGATGTGAATACCGGCCGCACGCGCCATTTGAGTGATGCGCGCAATCGCGCTTTCCACGTCCGCCGGCGCCGTCTGCATTAAGTCAGCCAGTTCGTCAATAATGACGACGATGTACGGCATTTTGTCGGGAATTTGGATTTCATCCTGGCGCGGGACTTTGATCTCCGCGTCGTCCGAAGACTCTGGCGTAAGATCGACGTCTTTCTTTTTGGGCGGTCGCATGTTGAAGCTCATGATGTTGCGCACGCCGACCCGCGCAAAAATCTTGTATCGCTTTTCCATCTCGTCGATTAGTCCCCGAAGCCCGAGCAAAACTTTCTTCGGATCGGTGATCACCGGATAACGTAAGTGCGGCAGGTTGGTGTAAACCTGCAGCTCGACCATTTTCGGATCGATCATGATCAGTTGCAGTTCTTCCGGCGTGAAGCGGAAGAGCATGCTGGCGATAAGCGCGTTGATGCAGACGCTCTTCCCGCTGCCCGTGGTGCCCGCCACCAACAGGTGCGGCATTTGCGCCAGATCGGTGACGATTGCTTTGCCGTATACGTCCTTACCGAGCGCGAGCGGGATCTTTGCGCGTCCTTTCGCGTCGTCCCAGTCGGGCGATTGCAAGAGTTCGCGTAAGGTCACCTTTACTTTGCGGCTGTTTGCGAGCTCAATACCCACGGTATCTTTCCCCGGAATGGGCGCGAGAATATTGATACGCTCGGCCCGTGTGGCCCGCGCAAGATCGCGCTCCAAGCTCACGATCTTGTCCACACGGACGCCCTTAGCCGGATACACTTCGTAGCGCGTAATGGTGGGACCCTTGGTGATGTCGCCGGGCGCCACTGAGATGCCGAACTGTGCCAGTGTATCAATCAAAATCTGCTGGACCCGCTCCAGTTCCGTGGGATCCGCGGCCGCGCGCCCTTCGAGATCATGCTCATCCAGCAAATCTACTCCGGGGAGCACGTAGTTTTCCGATTTCCAGGTTCGATTAGTTAGAGTTGGAACGGATTTTGGCTTCTCGCCACTGGCGCGCAACTCAGCGAGAGACGGTTTTCTACGGCCCGGCATCCGCTCGCTCGGCAGGGCGGTCGTATCGACCACTTTCGGTTTTGGTCGATTTGCGAGTTCGTCAGGCAAAATAAACGTGCCAGCCGGCTCAGGCACGGACGAGCTTTTCTTTTTCAGCCGTTTTTCGAGCAACCTCCTCTGCTTCTCGAGTTGTTTCTCACTGATCTCGATTTTTTCTTTTAGGTTGGATTTTTGAAATCGCCGCCGCAATCGCCATTCGTGCAGCCTCGTATTTGTGCGCCGCGTCGCGGCGACCATCTCGCGCACAAGATGAATTGGCCGCAATCCCGTCATCAGGATCAGCGTCGCCACGTAGATGCCAGTCAACAGAATAACAGAGCCAACTTGGCCAAGAATATTGCGGAGCAGGCCATGATGCCCATCGGCAAAACGATAACCGATCCAGCCGCCCGGTCCCTGGATATTGAAAGCCGAATGCCACCCGCGCAGATGATACGGTTGCAAATGAAGCAAACAGGCGCCCGAAACGATAAAAAGAATGATCCAGGTGATTCGCTGGGTCATCCGTAAACGCGGGTGGAACAGTTTCACTACGCCGAAGCCAAGAAGAATCGCAGCCAAAAGATACGCGGCAGCGCCGATTAGTTGATAACAGATTCCCGCGATGATTGCGCCGAACGGCCCAATGAAATTTTGGGCGGGATGATTTGCCGGCGAGATATGGCTAAACCAAACCCAGGATGGCACGTCCTTGGGCGTGTTGCGAGAAAGAGCAATGTCCCAACGAAGAGCAGAAGGAGGGCGAAGACTTCGTTCCAGGCGCTATTTTTTTCCATGCGGGCCACCGCATCTGATAGTAATCCTGTGGCCGCGTCTTTCAATCATTTGTACAGCCACTCGCCGATCCTGGTTTCGCTCGTGATCGCAGTCCGGTGCGAACCAAGCGACAAATCGAAGCGCGGTTTTGGTCTTGCACGGGCCAAGGATCGACAATTAGTGTGCCAGCGCATTATGGCTTTTCTCTTCCCGCGGACCGGTATTGCCCTCGTGAGCAGTCTGCTTATTTTTTATTCGTCGTGCGAAAAACATCCCCTCGGTGAAATGCCGGACGTCCAAAGAGAGCAGGTAGATCCGGCAAAGAATGCTC
>QHOQ01000134.1:497-5623 GCA_003219355.1 Verrucomicrobiota bacterium | reverse complement strand
TCACTCTTGTGAAAGAAAAAGTCGCGATGTCGCCCCAGTCAGTCGCGACTTTTGCCTATGCCTGGGGTGGACGCCGCGAATTTGAAGTCAGAAAAGATCAAGAATTCTCATTGAAACCGTTGGACGACATCAAGTATAAGCTCGTGGATGTGCAGTCGACCAAGGCAGTGATCGTGAATACACAAAAACCAAATGAGCCAATCGAGATCGGGTTTGCCGCGCCATAAATCTTACTTATGAAAAAAATCTTAACCCTCCGCAGCTTGCTTCTGCCCGGTCTTATCGCTCTTTCGCAAAGCCTTATTTGCCTGAGCGTTTTTGGCCAGAATTTCCAAGGAGTCGCCGACCGGGAAATTCAGCGGCGCCAGACCGCGATACCGCAGGGGGAAGCAGCTCTCGCGCGCGGTAAAGCCGCGATGGAAGCAAAGAATTTCACGCTGGCGCATGAAGAGTTTAGGACGGCCGTCACATATCTTCCTGACGCAGTGGTCTCGGGAAAAGCGCACGACAAGGCAGTCGAGGGCTTCTGCAAGAGCGGAGTAACCCTGGCGGAACAGCGCATCGCGGAGGGCAGGTATGCCGAGGCTGAGGCGATCCTTAGGGAGATTTTAAGTGATCGTTACGATCCTAATTGTCGTCCGGCGATGGCCCTGCTCACTCACTTGCAGCAGCCCGGCTATTTCAACAAGACAATGGGGCCGAAATTCATCGCCAAAGTCGAAGAAGTAAAAGCGCTGCTGACAGAGGCCGACGGCTATTACAATTCTGGTCGTTACGATCTTGCGTTTAAGAAATATGACCAGGTCCTCAATCTCGATCCCTACAATGTGGCGGCGCGGCGAGGTCAGGAAAAAATTGATAACGCGAAATATCGTTACGGTGAAGAAGCCTACAATGAGACACGAGGGCGCAGCCTTTGGCAGGTGGAGAAAGGCTGGGAAGAACCGGTGCACCAGTACGGCCAGGCCGTCGCTCCCTTTGCAGAAGCGTTCGCAAGAGATGCTAGCGGAACGGCCCGGATCACGACCAAGCTGAACACAATCATCATCCCGCGAGTTGAGTTTCGTGATGCCAGCATTCGTGAGGCAATCGATTTTCTCCGGCAACAGGCAGTCGAGAATGATCCTTCCGTAGAGGGGAAAAAGGGGGTCGATATTGTCCTGCGCTTAGCACCCCTTGGCCAGATTGCGCCGCCGTCGGTTCCAGTTCAACCTGCGCAGCCGCCGACTGCCGGGCCGGCCGGTGCCGGTGCCGCTGCGCCCGCCCCTGCCCCGGCAACAGGTACGACGCCTGTGACCGCCCGTCCAGTCGTGGCGCGTCCAGTTGTTGCCGCTGCCGCGGCGTCTCCAGCTGATGCGCGCATAACGATTACGCTCAACCAAATCCCACTTGGTGAAGCCCTGCGCTACATCGCGAGCCAGGCTGGTTTGAAAGTGAAAGTCGAACCGTACGCTGTGTCGGTCATTCCGATCACTGAACAGAGCAACGACTTGATCACGAAACAATATCGCGTGCCGCCAGGTTTCATTAGCACGGGTGTCTTACCTGGGACTTCGCTGCTGCAGCGCGGCGCTTACAAAACAGCGCAAAGCACGGCGCTTCCTGCTGGCACGGGCAAAGACACCCAGGAATCGACAGGCGGCCAACAACTCGTGAATCGTGAAGGCGCAAAGGAGTTCCTCGAAGCTCAGGGCGTGCCGTTCCCGGAAGGCGCCAGCGCAAACTTCCTACCTGAGAGCAGCCGACTGATCGTTCGTAACACCCAAGATAATTTGGATCTGGTCGACGCATTGGTCGAACAGGCGAACCTCGCCGTTCCGAAACAAGTCGAGATCGAATCCAAGTTTGTCGAGATTACGCAAAATAATTTAAAAGAACTTGGGTTCGACTGGTTGCTCGGCCCGTTCAAAGTCGGGAGCAAGGGAGCCTTTGGGTCTGGCGGGACCTCCGGAACAGGAACGCCGGTCGATCCGGCTAATTACCCTTTTGTAGATCCCCTCACTCAGCAGCCGATCGGTCAGAATCCAGTTACCGCCGGAAATCGGAGCGGCAACGCTGCGATTAGTGCAAATGCACTCGACGCACTCTTGTTTCCGTCGATGGGCGCCAGCACCGTGGCGCCTGGAATTTTTGGCTTGGCGGGCGTTTTTACAGATCCGCAATTTCAGGTCGTCATTCGCGCGCTCAATCAGAAAAAAGGTGTCGATCTTCTCTCCGCACCTAAAGTGACAACGAAGAGCGGGCAGCGCGCCGTCATCGAAATTGTCAGAGAGTTTCGTTATCCGACGACATTTACCCCGCCCCAGGTTCCCAGTATCACTGGTGGCACCGGCGGAACTGGGACGGTTTCAATTGAAGTTGTCACGCCGACGACGCCTCAGACCTTCGAGACTCGGAATACCGGCGTCACTTTGGAGGTTGAACCAGTGGTAGGACCCGATGGCGTGACCATCGATCTGAATCTGGTGCCGCAAGTCGTCGAGTTCGAAGGCTTCATTAATTATGGCAGTGCTATCTTTGGCGTGAATCCTAACCTAGTAAGCGGAACAACGGTCCCGACCATTCTTCTCACTAACAATGTAATTAACCAACCGATTTTCAGCACGCGCAAGGTGACTACGAGCGTAAGTGTATGGGACGGCCAAACAGTCGTGCTTGGCGGTTTGATGCGTGAGGATGTGCAGAAGACGGAAGATAAAGTCCCGATCATCGGCGATATTCCGCTGCTTGGACGCCTCTTCCGCAACAATGTCGATCAACACATCAAACGCAATCTCGTCATTTTCGTGACTGCGCGATTAATTAATCCCGGCGGCCTGCCAGTTAACCCCTCGGAAGAGGAAGAGGAGGGACTGCTACAGCCTCCCGTGTTGCCAGAAGTTCCGGCATACAAGAAGTAAGCGCTCGGGCAAGCACACGGGCAGATCCAACAGTTAACTTGGGAGCGTGATCAACTTCGGAAGAATCCGGTAAACCCTAATGTAGCAGCGCCAAATACTCCGCGGGCTTGGATCCCGGTCAATCCAATCCCACGGCTTGGTTTCAAAAACATAGACGAGGGTTCTTTACTAGAGATGTCGCGACGGCATCATCGGCATCATGGGGAAGAGTCGACTGCCCAACCATAAAGCGCAGACGAATTAAAGTCGCAGCGGGTTGCCGCCTCGGATACTCTGCTAAACAGAGTCCATGAAGAAATCTCTTTTCACTCCATTGGTCGCGGTTTGTACTCTGCTCGCAGTGATTACGGCCACTCCAGCTCTCGCCGGGAGCAAGAGAAAAAAGGCGACACCAGTACCGGGGTACCATCCGCCGATCATTTCGGGCGTGACGGGCAACGCAATTACAGTGACCGAGGGGAAGACGACGCGAACATTTATCATTACCCAGTTCACAGAGATCAATGTGAATGGGCAACGAGCCACAATTGTCGATCTAAAACCCGGTATGACGGTGAGCGTCACAATTGGCATGGATCCTACCCGTGCGAGCCGAGTCGTGGCGACGGGTGTTCCAGCGGGCGGGAGTCAGAACAAGAAGTAAAAATTGGTTTGTCCCCACGTGCTCTATGAGCTTATCAAGGTTAAATGAGCACCCGCGCGAGAAATTTGTCGGTCGTAGCGACTGCGCTGTGCGCCGTCCTCTGGTTGCATTCTGCTAACTGAAAATCCACGCACCGGCTACGCGGTTTTCGAATGAAGAAGTGAATAAAGCGCGAGGCACGAAAGTCCAACGCCTCAAAACCTTCTCAACTTATGAAAAGAATACTTTTCGCATTAACGCTATTGGCCTTTTGGTTGTCTGCGTGGCAACCAGTTAAGGCAGCCGATGTAAGCATTGATTTCTTCTACAATAACCTATCCGGTGGCAACTGGATCGAGGCTGCAGACTACGGCTACGGCTGGCAACCCGATGTGGCCGTCAATGATCCGAATTGGCGTCCTTATGCTGATGGCTACTGGGCCTACACCGATGACGGATGGACATGGGTTTCGTATGAAGATTTCGGCTGGGCGACCTATCACTACGGCCGCTGGGCCCGGTTGGCTGATTACGGCTGGGTTTGGTTCCCCGGCGACGACCTCGATTGGGGCCCGGCGTGGGTTTCCTGGCGAACCGGCGGTGACTATGTCGGCTGGGCGCCTTTACCGCCGCGCGGCCCGGGCGTTGTCTATGGGGGACAGCCCATCGGCGCTCGTGTTGACATCGAGTTCGACATCGGTCCCGAATATTACAACTTTATCGACGCTCGGTTTATCGGTGAGCCGGTCTTGCGCGACCGAATTTACGCACCGTCGCAAAATGTTAACTACATCAACAATACGGTGAATGTAACTAACATCACTGTTCAAAACAATGTCGTCTACAATTACGGCCCTGATTATAACGCGTTGAGTGCGCGGTCGAGCCGGCCAATTCAACGCCTTAAGATCGAGCGCGAGCAGAACGTCGATCTTTCTACCGCAGCGAAGTCGGGGGCACTGACGAAAGTGCAAGGTGACAAACTTTTGATTGGCGCTCCCAGTAAAATCAACAGGCCAGCTCCAGGAGTTGCCCCTCCGAGAGTGAAAGCGAAGGTTGCGCAGCCAAAAATCGAAAAGGGCTGGACCGGTGTTGCTAATGCGGCTCAGTTAAAAGAGAAAATTAAGACCGAGAACCCGAAGAATATTCCACCGCCAACCGGCGCACCCGCTACGGGACGCGCAATAGGGGCTGCATCACCGACGATTGGCGCAAGCCCGGGGGCTACCGCCACTCAACCGACTTCGCCGGCGCCATTCGAAAGAGGCAAAGGCAGGGGGAGGCCCGGCGTGACTCCACCAGCCGCTGCTTCACCGGCGATTGGGGCGAGCCCGGGTGCCCCGGCCGCCCAGCCGACTTCGCCTGCGCCATTTGAAAGGGGCAAGGGCAGAGGCAAACCCGGCGGGAAGCCTCAACCGGGCGCTACCAGCGTTCCAGGCGGATCTCCAGCTGGTGCGGGTTCGCCTGCTGCACCATTTGAAAGAGGTAAGGGCAGACCCGGCGGACGACCTCAACCGGGCGCGACAGGAGCCCCAGCGGAATCTCCGGCTAGCGCGATTTCACCAGCCATTCAAGGTTCCCCGTTTGGAACGGAACGCGGTAAG
>QHOQ01000134.1:0-472 GCA_003219355.1 Verrucomicrobiota bacterium | reverse complement strand
GACAAACAGGCGCGGCTCCAGTTGGGCCTGAGACAACGCAACCTCCTGGTAAACACAAAGGACAATTTGAGCGCGGCGTTACCAGCCCTAGCCCCAGCCAGCCTGGCGGCACCTTGAACGAGTCCGCGCAAGGGAAGTATAGGGGACGTGGACCTGAGCAAACAGCTGCTCCGGCTACGGGTGCGGCTCCCTATGAGAGCAGAGGTGGAAAACAAAAAGGGCAGGGGGCCTTTGCACAACCCAGCGCTCCGCCCGCGACCGGTGCGGCTCCAGGTGAGACCCGGGGCGGAAAGCAGAAAGGGCAGGGCGCGTATGGTCAACCCGGGGGTGCTCCTGCGGGCGGATCTCCCGCTGGAGCTGAGCAAGGTCAGGGAAAACCAGCGGGTGGAAAGAAAAAGGGCGAGAAAGCTTCTCCATCGCCCGGCGGTCCTCCGGGATAGAGTGATTTTAAGAGAAACGACGGCCCCGGAAC
>QHOQ01000133.1:6871-7278 GCA_003219355.1 Verrucomicrobiota bacterium | reverse complement strand
ACTGCCGCGACGATTTTGTTTGGGCCTTTTTTTATCCAGTAGCTGATGTCATACGCGTCAAGAGTCGGCTTCTGCAACGAAGTGGCCATCGATTCGTAGATACTTGCCGAATAGCCGGGTGTGGCGGTTGCGCTAGGACTCGCGGACGGACCAGGAGAAGGCGGAGGTTTGGCGTTCTGCGGCGGCCTAACGACTGCCGGTGGTGGAGTTGCCATTTCGATCTTCTCCTTCTCCGAAGGCTCAGGCGTCAGCTTGGGCAAACGCGGTATCTTCGTTTCCTTGAGCTGGGAGGCGGTCGCGCCGGTGATGAGCTTGCCATTCACCAGAAGATCGAGGCGTCCTGAACTCGCCACTTGAATCCACGTCTGCGGACGAGCTCTTTCCGCACTCACGGAGGTGGAAAATAT
>QHOQ01000133.1:1320-6829 GCA_003219355.1 Verrucomicrobiota bacterium | reverse complement strand
GGGAGTTGAAGCAAAAGCGGATTCGTGTCCACCCGGGTAGTGTGGAGCCGATGTTCAAGGATCGAGGCGCGGCGCGCGTTCGGCCAAATCTGCTCCTGCACCAGGGGAGAGACCCATTCCTCTGTACCCTCTACGATGCCGGTTCGTGGAGCAACTCTCCAGTGTTCGTCCGAAATTAATGAGCCGGTTTTACCACCAGGTTCTTTATAGCCGCCGTAAACAAGAAGCTGCGCAGAACCTGGGTAGGAAGTCCGAGTAACCGCGATAGCAATGACGTTTGTGCCAGGTTTTAGAAATTTTTTGACGTCGTAGATTTGTGCTACCCGCGTCTTCAGATTGGTTTCAGTGCCGACTGTGCCGTCATTGATAATGATTTTGAAGGAGTCCGTTGCTGCGACTTCCAGCCAAGCCTGCTCGGGCGCCGCATTTAAAAAAATCTGGCGGCGGAAGTAAGCCACCGGAGCAAACTCGGCAGGCTCTATCCATTGGGCAGCGCCGAAGTCCAATTGGTACTGCATATGCAAGGGACTGGCGCAGGTGCGAAGCACGAAGTAACCAAGCACGCCCCCGCAAAGCAGCACCAAGACCAATGACCAGCGCCGCGCGCGCGGCGGTAAGTCTCGAAGTGGCTGCAAGAAAGAGTCCATGCTACTGGTTGTCTAGTTACCGGTCAATCGACTCATTCCCCAGAAATTCACTAACATGTCCTCTTTGAGCGAACGGGTGTAAGAATTGCGGGCCTCAACGTCCCGGCCAAGCTTCGTATAACAATCTCCTGCCAGGGAATAAGCATTGGCCAGTATTGGTAGATCACCGCTTGCCCGAAGCACCCTCTTGACCACGTCGAGCGACGCTTGATAGCGGCCAAGATCATAATTTCCGCGGGCGATGAGGAAGGTGATTCCTTGCTGGTGCACGGGCTCTTCGACAAGGGCCTGCTGCCACTGGGTCACAGCTGTACCAATGCCTCCGCCACGGTAGAGGGCGATGCCAAAATCCACACGGGTGCTCGCCGACTCAGCTCGCGCGACTGGTGCCACGGCGCCGCCCCAGTCTGCAGCACGGGCAAGCTCGAAAACTGCCGACTCATATTCTCTTCCTTCCTTAAATTCCCGAGCCTTGCTGATATGCTTCTCCGGGGAATCCTTGCTTAAACCGGACAACCTTTCGAGGTCTCCGATAGCTTCGTAGATATTGATATCGTGCGCGCGCCACCGATCGAACCACATCGCCCTGCGATAACATGTAATTGCCCTTTCCCCTGCACCTTGGGCCTGCGCGGTGCAGGCACTGGTAAAATAATGCTGTCCGATGAGCGACGGCGTTAGCAAAATGATAACTACGCTGGCTGGAATTCGGCTCAGCGCCAGCGCCCTCATTCTTTCCTCGGCGGGCAGTCGGGCGATTGAATAGATCCCAATCAACAAGGATCCGATTCCCAAACAATACCAACCGAGACCGAGGAAAGAATCCGCAGCGAGAAAGCGGCCCCAAAGGGTGTCAATGTCAAACCGCTTCGGGTAGTCTTCGGCGGGCCCATAATTCGGAGTAAGGTAAGTCTTTGCAAAACCTCTGATCATCGGAAGCTCCTGAGTCTCGGCAATGAGGCGGCCAAGCAAAGCCGGCTGTTGAAAAGCGATCTGGCATGGCGCCGCCACCCACAAAGCGATGAGGATGGCGGCCGCCAGCGCGAGATATGTGGCGGAACGCCTGCGCAAAACGAGACCGGTTGTTAGAACAGCGATTCCAACTACTCCGTATGAGAGAAGAGAAAAGTGCGGGATGAGCTCGAGGTTTCGCAGCAGGGGCAGCTGAAAACCGAAAGGGTGACGGCTGAAAGGCAAATAAACCCATTTCAGTGCTGCCGAAGCAAAAACCAAAACACTGCCCACGATCAGGAGCCAATACGCCGCCCAAATTTTAGCGCTGGTCTCTGCCAATACGGCCAGCCTTTTCATTATTTTCACGAGTTCCGTTTAAGCTTCTTCGCCCAAGAGGCCACAAAAGGGGAAAAAAAAGCCAGTCCCTCTCGCGCGTGATGCACTTCCTCGACTGAAAATGTCTTAAGCGCAACTAACACGAGCGCGTAAACGACTACCGCTAGCCCTGCCGCGCCCAGTCGCCAGAGAAGCGTTGCGTCGTGCGCAGCGAAAAGCACGAGAGTCATGGCAACTCCGGCTGTAAGCGGACGCCAGATGACGTCACTCAATTTTGCGCGGAAACCGAGTCGCGCCAATTGCACCATCCAAATGGCAACAACCACGGTTTCGGCGCAGAGAATCGCAGCCGCCGGACCAACAAGTCCAAGCAGCGGAATGAGAGCCACGAGAAGGAGAAGCCGCAAAGTTGATCCGACACAAGTGCTCGCCAGGAAACGCTTCTGCTGGTCAAGCGCAGCGAAAAGATATTGAAACAGAGTCGAAAGGAAGAATGGGATTATTCCGATGCCGAGAAGCTGCATTGCCGGAATTGCCGCCAAATACTTCTGCCCCAGCGCGATCCGCAGGATTGGCTTGGACCATGCCAGAAAAAAAGCGGCTATGGGATAACTGATAAGGGCAAAAAACTTCATGCTCCAGCGGTAAGCCTCGGTGAAGCGTACCGGCGACAGGTGCGCCGTGCGCGAGTAAAGCGGGAAAAGTGGCAGAGACAGCGTTTGCGGGATTACGCGCAGACCCATGCTGATTCTATACGGGCCGCTGAACAGTCCCACAGTCGTGAGATTTGTCATCCAGGTAAGGACAAGAATATCGAGCTGAAGCGCGAGCTGTCGCAGCATCGTGCCGGCGCCCATCGGCAGCGCCGCCGAAAGGAGAGATTTCCAGAGGGCGACGTCGAAGCGCAGTGGAATGCGGGCATAAAGGCGCGTCACCACGACGTGATAAAAACTCCAGAGCAGCACGTTCGACGCGAGATGGACGGCAACGAAGCCAAGCAATCCGAAATGAAGCTTTACGATTACGAAGACCAAACCTAGCACAAGGACCTTGTGCAAAACAAAACCGAGATAGTTTAGTTCGTTATCTTCGAAGGCTCGTAGCACCGCGCTGTATCCCGCGGCGTGGAACGTTGCCATCGTAGCGATACTCATCCCGAGAACGGATATTTTCACGTCCATCCCCACATGCAGAAACGGAACAATAACGGCAACCAGGAGACACATTACTCCCGATATCACCCAGATGAGCGAGGCCCCCGCGCCGACAAGCGGAACAAGTTGCTCCCGATCTTTGGAGATTTCCCGGATCAGCATACGGGGTAAGCCAGAATCGGCGATATTGCTGACGAACATGGCAAAGGCGAGAACAAAGGAATATTTGCCAAATTCGGTAACGCTAACCGCGTGAGCAATGGTTAGGATCGTCGCCAAATAGACGACCCCACCGATGACAGAAGATCCGATTCCGAACAGCGCGTTTTTTACAATCCGCTGCGACTGCTTCATGGAATCCACTTCCACGTGCCGCCCATCGCCTTCTGTAGATTGGCGTAAAGCAGGAGCCGCCTCGACTGGACTATGTTCAGCTCGTCCTGCTTGCCGACAAGTACCACCTCCGCATCAATCGCGGTCAGTGGTGGCGTGATGCCCTGTTGCTGTTGAGATTGAGCTACGCGCAGATCGCGGTCGAGTTTCCCGATCTCTCCCTGCAGAGTGAGAATTCTTTCGCTCAATGCATAGATTTCCTGGTAGATTCTGACGAGATCACTGGCCAGATCATTGCCAACTGCGCCCAGGCTAGCTTGCTCCGCGTTATACGTGTCCCTGCGCGCGCGCACAGTGTCGAGTTGCGCCCCGAAGTCAAAGATCGGAACGTCGACGGTGATTCCACCGATCAAGACGTGAGCATCGTTGTCAAAATCGGTGACATAGAGCGCTGACCCATGCAGAGTCACGGAGGGGTAGAGTCGAAAGGTTTCCAGGCGGTAATCCTGCTTTGCCTTCTCGATCTTTGCCCGTTGCACCTGGAGCGACGGATGCAGGGCAAGCATTGTGTGAAACAACTGCGCCGCGTCCGGCGGCGCAGGCGGCTCGGGAAGTGTGCTGTTCAGACGAATGTGGGACGAGGACGGCAGGCCGAGGAGCCGGGTCAGCCCTAAGTACCCTGCCACGGCCTGCTCGTGAATGATTTTCGAAAGAGATCGGGCCTCATTAAGCTGTTCTGTGACAACCTTGACATCGATCGGGAGGAGCAATCCCTTCTCTTGTTCTTCTTTGTGGATATCGACAGATCGCTGCAACAGCGCTACTCTGCGTTCGATGGGCTGCACGCGGTTCTGCGCTGAAACGGTGTCGACGAAGACTTGGGTGACCCGATAGATGACCTCCTCGCGAGTAAGATGAGCCGTCCAGGCGAGGGCATTCCTTTGCGCTCTCTTAATCTCGACTGCCGGTGCATCATTGAATCCGAAAATACTTCCATCTTTAAAAACCGGATACTCCAACTTAAGGCCACCAATTCCTATCCCGGCGAGATCCACCTTTCTGTTCGCATTGACTCCGCCTCCGCTTGGAACCGTCGTGACAATGCGAAACTTGCCCGTCTGTTCGCCCGAGAATGCTTCCCCCGTGGCTGATCCCTTCAGGTTTGGCCAAAGCGAGGCCTGGGCGGCGCGAATCTCCTCACCTGCTGCCAGCAAATCGAAGCGAGTGGCTTCCAGTTTTGGGCTTTCACCCAATGCAATGGCGATGCAATCTTGGAGCGTCAGCGGATGCCGGGGAAGGTCCGGATTGTGAGTGCTTATTTTTTGTGCCGGTAACCTAAGAGGCAGGACTAGCAATAGGGCCGCTAGCGAAGCAGCCAGGCTATTTCGCAATATTAGATTTCGATGTGGAATGGACTTTGTCATTTTCTTGTAGGTATAGTTGACCAACTGTCACGACTTTTTCCCCCTCCTTTAAGCCACCCGTTACTTCCGTCATAGCATTTACGACGATCCCTAAACCCACCTTGCGAAGATTCGCGTGGCCGCTGTTGTCAACAACAAACACCGAGGCCCGGTCGCCTGACGGGTTAATTATTGCAACGCTGGGCACGGCGGGCACATCCTTGGCAGTGCGATGGATACGCGCGAACCCCGATAGACCTGGCTTCAACCGAAAATCCGGATTGTTAATTTCTACGTAGCTCGTGAAGGTCCGGGTTACCGGGTCAATGTTCGGATCTATTTTAAAGACTTTGCCCTGAAAGGTCTCTGCGGGAAAGGCGGGGAAACTGATTTCGGCGGAAAGGCCCAACTGCATTGAATAGATTTTTTCCTCCGTAACCTTCGCCGCCATCAGGACAGTTTCAAGCGCACCCAGTTTGATCACAATCTGATCATTATGTGTCGTCTCATCCGGATTTACGAGTCGCTCGAGCACGATGCCATCAATGGGAGATCTCATCTGCACGTGTTCAAGCGCGATCTCCGCCTGCCGGAGTCCCACAGTTGCCTTGGCCAACTCCTCGCGCGCATCAGCAAGTGCAATCTCCGCTTTCTCCAAATCGAGGGGCGTGCCCATATGCTT
>QHOQ01000133.1:0-1119 GCA_003219355.1 Verrucomicrobiota bacterium | reverse complement strand
TGAATTGCTCCACCGTGCCGCTGCCTCCGATGACTTCTTCAAGCGTCTGTCTGCGCACCGGAACGGTTTCCACGGGCGACGCCGCATGCACCAGGCGAGCCTTTCCATTATCGGTGCCGATCATGTGAAGAACGGTCACGAACACGAGCAGACCAAGCAAGCAACAGACGACCAGGAAAACCACTCGATGGGAACGTTTCATCGGATCGAATTCGAGGTGCAGACAGTGCGCGACGCCGTTTCCCGGTTGTGGGACATGGTGCGACGTTGTGCATGTCGTAGCCGTAATGCCAGGAGAGCTACCGTGATTGCGCCGAAGGTCAACAGTTCATAAAAGCTCGACCAAGCATTTTTCATGCTGAATAGCGCGGGAAGGTCTTTGTGACTAACCCCCACAACCAGGACCAAGGGCGAGCTGAATTCTTTCGCCGACGGCCAGAGCAGAGGAATGGCAGAGGCGGTGGCGTTCCATCCGAGCTTGGTGCCAGTGCAAAGGTCAATGAGAAGATGTGAGCTGTATGCCGAAAAACAGAGAATGGCGCTGCGCCAAAAACTTCCAGTTATCCGCCACACGCAGCTGACAGCGAGCGCAACAAAAACGGCTGCTGCGAGGCTGTGCGTGAAGCCATGGTGCAAGGCATTCGCGTTTGCTTCCGTGCCCAGGCCGATAAGAAAATCGACGTCAGCCAGGTTCGCAAGCAATACCAGCAAGACGAGCTGCGGCAGATATTGGCGGCAGGCTGTGACAAAACGCATCTTCAAACGCGCTGTTAGAAGCATGAAAGTCCAGAACCCGGCGAAACTGTGTGCTACTGGGGAAGCCACGGGACGAGTGACTCAGGATTCAGGCGTCGCCGACGGGACTTTCATGCTTCTAACAGCGCGTTTGAAGATGCGTTTTGTCACAGCCTGCCGCCAATATCTGCCGCCAGTCGAAATTGGCAAGGACGGTCGTGCGTGCATTCGCTCCTAGTTTCGCCGCCAGCGCGCGATCCTTCAGTAGTGTGATGATCCCCTTACCGAACGCTTCGCAATCGTGATTCGGCACGATGAATGCATCATGCAAGTGGCGCAAGCCCTTGGCCGCGCCTTCAAAGCAAACGATGGGCTTGCCCGCTA
>QHOQ01000167.1 GCA_003219355.1 Verrucomicrobiota bacterium | reverse complement strand
TTAAAAAACCTCAGAGGTGGGAACGTTTATGTCACGATCGATCTCGATTGTCTTCGTGCAGAAGAGGCTGCGACAAACTGGGAGAGTGGCCGCTTTGGCGTTGCCGACCTTGAGTGGGCACTATCAAGTCTGCGTAGCAGCACGAAAATTATCGGCGGTGATATTTGCGGTGCCTTCTCAACGCCGGCCTACGCGCGTTGGAAGCAGCGTTTCGCTGCGGAATTCGATCACCCGAAACTCCAATTGCCGGCTCCCGACCAGATTGATAGGATAAACTCGGCTGCGCTGGAAAAACTTTGGCCAGCGTTAACTCAGTGATACGAGTACAATTCCGGTGCTGATCAACAATGCACCGATCGTCAGTTGCAAGGTCAGCTTCTCCTTCAGCATGACCGCCGCCATCAGGCTGATGATAATGACGCTCAACCCTTGAAAGGGATAAAGATAACTAAGGTCGAACCGTTGCAGTAATCCGAGAGTAAGAAAAAAAGAAATCGTCATCAAAGCGATGCCGCCGGCAACGCGTAAGATAAAACGTAAATTTCGAAGCCCGCCCTTTCGCGTGGCTTCCATCGCCCTCTTTAGGACGACCTGAGCCCATACAAAGCTCAGCAAAGAAGCAAGAATGAAGGAGAAGGAGAGGAAAGTCACAAGCGTTCCTCTATTCGTGCGACCGGCTTGGCAACCAAGGCCAGGCCTATGACGACGAGAGCAATACCGCACCAGCGCCAGATCGAAATAAATTCACCGAGAAAAATCCAGCAGCTCACCGGAACCAGGATGTCGACCACTCGCGATAGCGGAAAAGCGATCGTGAGCGGAATGTATTTAAGAACGTAGAGCCAACTGAGAAAGCTGGCGATTACGAAAGCGATCCCCAGCCAGACCAGCGGCGACTCCAGCCCATTGATTCCGGTCCATGACCATGCGCTGGAAAGATCTGCAATGTCGGTCGCGCCGCGTTTCAAAAGAAGTTCCGACACGAGCACGCACACCACACTCACTGCCAGTTGCAGCCACGGATTGCCGAAACCGGAAGGTCGATCCTGCATTCGGCTTTTTAACCCGCCGTCATGTCATGGCAACCGAATTCGAATCTCAAAGCTGATCGGAATTTGGAAATCGCCGCAAGAACGGATCGTGGCGCGTCGGTCCCAAATATTTGATCATCCGGCCGAAAATCGGATTCAAAATCGCGCTCGTGTGCATGACGTACAAGTCGAGGGACACGAGCTCACAGCGGAGGTGCAGCTTGGGTCCGTAATTCAATGGGTTACTGTAGTAGTATCTCAATCCTTGTTGCAGCGACCACGAGATAATGTCGCGCAGCGTGTAGAAATACAGGTGCAGATCGAGCGCGACGCTGTAATCGAGCCCGATGCATTCATCGTAGATCGCGTCGTTACACACCAAGCAAAAACTGAATGCTACGATTTTGCCACTTTGCCGCCAGATGAAGAAGCGCGTTCGATCCGGCATCCGCCGTCCAATCGCACGAAAATAACTTTTGGTTAGTGTCTCAAATTTCATCGGCGAACGCTCGTGCACCTGAAGATACAGCGGATAAATTTCATCGATGTAGGGAGCGACGTCGGTGACGATCTCCATCTCGATCTTTGGCGCACGTTCTGCTTTCCGAAATTTGCGGCGCAGATCTTTCCGGGTCGCCTTGCTAAGCGTGCGAAAATATTCGTCCCAATCGTGGTAGGGAAGGGCGAGCCGGGTCATCGGCATGCTCGGTACGCGCGCATAGCCGTTTGAACAAAACGTTTCAAGCGCGGGGCGGTAATTCGCAGGAAAGTCTTTCAGGACGATCAGGGAAGCTTTATTATGCCTGGCATAAATCTGAAGGCTCGATTGCAAAGCATTTGCCACCCAGGATCGATCCTTCTCGTTACAGACGCCCAGGTCGCCTGTACCGGCCGCGCAGCCAACCATCAAAACGCGCATCGTCAGAAAGCGAGGGAAAACCTTGCGAATTACATCGATGACTGAACGAAGTTTGCCCGGCACGGCTTCGACAAGATTCTGGCGGACAAAGAATACTGGCTGGATCGCACGAATAGCGCCGGCCTGATCCTCGATCCGCAGATAACGATGTTCGAAATGGCCATCCAACGTCTCATCGACGATCTCGTAGTAACGATGATCTTTGCACTTATCGTGGAACGCGCGTTGCCATGAGTCGCAAGCCTGCACGTCAGTGCGCGAAACGATTTTGGCTACGCCATCTTTAAACGGAAGTGGGTCGCCATACTTCATGGGAAAGCAAATGCGGCTTGGACAAAGAGGCGTTGCGGAGGGGCTACGCCTCTGATCTTTCCCGTGTTTCCTATTCTGACACGCTTTTCACGTTGATCACCCCGCCGCGAATGTGGAGATCGCGTTGCGGATTCGGAATCTCGATTCCGGCTTCGCGAAATTTCCGCTCGATGGTAAAATTGAGGTCGCTTCGATAGCGGCTCGGCCGAGCGCTCATCTCACTACTCCAGACCACCAGTTCGAAGTCGATCGAGTTGTCGCCGAATTTCTGGAGAAAAACGCTCGGAGCTGGATCCTTTAAGGTATTCGGATTTTCACGTCCGGCGGCGAGCAAGGCCTCGCGTACTCTGGCGATGTCGCTGCCGTAGGCGACGCCGACTGGGATGCGAAACCGCACCCGCGGATCGCCATAAGTCCAGTTGGTCACGGGCGAATCGATGAATTTCGTGTTCGGCACGATCATCGTGATGTTGTCGTTGGTGCGGATGATTGTGCTGCGGGCGCGAATTTTCTGCACCTGACCCGTGATCCCTGCGACTTCGACACGGTCCCCGATTGTGATTGGCCGTTCGGCCAGAATCACCAGGCCGCTGATGAAATTGCTGGCGATGTTTTGCAGTCCGAAGCCAACGCCTACGCCAACTGCTCCCGCGAAGACGGCCAGTGCGCCAAGATGAATGCCGGTGTTTTCTAGAACAATGAAAATGCCAACGACCAGCACGATGTTGGCAATGATTTGGGAAATCGCATACTGAAGCGCGCGATCTAATCCACTATTGACCAGAAACCGATTGAAAAGAAAGCGTTTCGTTCTCGAGGAGATCCAAAAAACCGCAACTAGAAGGCCAATCAGGAGAAAAATCTGGACAAGACTGAGCGAAACGGCCGGAAGAGGGGCATTCCAGGCCAGCGGAATGCCAGCCGCATTAATTGCGCTGATAGTGAAAAAGACGAGCGCAGCCAGACTTAAAATCGTCGTGACGATCGCCACAAAATTCGTGTCGATCTTGAAGCGACTGAAAAAACGCCGGACGACATCGCTCTGCAGTATTCGGGCAATAACGAGACCAGCCGCAAAAAGAATGACAAAGGCAATTACTCCCAGAAACGTGACGTAATGGCCCCCGATCTGAAATAACGGTCTCTCAAAAATCGAGAAGCTCACTGCAATCTAGTCTGGGCGTGTTGCATTTCTCTGCAACCTTAAACGCGAAAACACGGCGGAGCCGTGTTTTCGTCTCCCGAACAACTCGCGCTGCGCGCGTATTATTGCGGTTTCGCTCGTTCTTCGATGTATTTCACGACGTCGCCCACCGTTTGCAGTTTCTCGGCGTCTTCGTCCGGCACTTCCACGGAGAATTCCTCTTCAAACGCCATCACCAGCTCGACGATATCCAGCGAGTCCGCGCCCAAATCTTCAATGAACGATGCCTGTGGTGTGACCTGCTCCGGGTTCACACCCAGTTGCTCCACGATGATGTCCTTGACCTTCTCTTCGATTGATTTTTCCGCCATAAAATTTGTTTCGTTCGGGTTGGTTGCGCGTCGAAAAGGTTAAAGCAGTCCGAGCACAGGATGGCAAGTAAATGAATTAGAGAGCTTGTCAATCAATTTCAGGCGCAATGCGCGAGCGGCTTTCGATTTACTTCCTGCGTCATTCGAGTAGATGGAAAATGATGTCGTCTTCGCCTGTCGAGCCAGTTGATTTGCTCGATCTTAAATTGCTACCCGCGTGGGTGAAAGAACCCGCTAAGGAGAGGATCTACGAGCACGCCAGCGGCGAGGAAAATGACCGGCGATCACGTGCTCCAAATCGTTCCCGGCGTGATCGCGCTCCACGCTCGCGCGAGTCAAAAATGTCGCGCGAATCTCAAAACGGGCGCGACCGCCGAGCTCGCAATCGAAACCATGGAGATCAGCGCAAGGTTTTTCGGGCAATCGCTCCGGCAGAAATTACGGTTCGTTTTCTGCCGCACTCGCCGGCATTTGAAAGCGTAGTCGCGCAAATCAAGTCGGCTTCAGTTGCATATTCCGTTTTTGCTCTGGCGCGCTTGTTCCTCGAAAAACCGGAACGCTATGATGTCCGGTTGACGGCAAAGACAGAATCGCCGGTTTATCAACTGGGCAAAAATGACGCGATGTCTCTGGATCGAGACTTCCTTGAGCGAAACGCATTTCGATTCGCTCACGAGGATTTTTACAAGATCGACATCACCCAATCAGATCCAATCAAAGGAAATTTCTCAAACGTCGCCCGCTGCAGACTGAGCGGGACGCTTCTTGGCCCGACCAATCATCATAATTATCAGCCGCAGCTTCGCGGCCTTTACGAACAGCGCTTCAGCCGTCGCATGAGCTTCGCCGAATATCAGCGGCAAATCGAGATCGTGAACGATCCGGCGTTAATCGAGCGCTGGAAAGAAGAAGCGCGAACGGTGACGACATATACGACATCCCGTGATGAAATTCCCTCAACGTTCGCGTCCGCAGTGGAAGCAGAACGGCACTTCCGGTCCAATTACCTGCCGGGCTTGGTTCGCAGTGCGGAGGAAGTAACCATTGGCGGGGTCTTGAGCCGGCGTCTGCCTGATCGAACGCTCAATCGCACGATTGAAGATGCCTGGACGCGCGAGACTCGCTCGCCGTCGAACATGATGCAGGAGTTAGCGGGCCGATTTCGACAAGCTGGCCTTAACGTTTTTCGGCATCGACGCGGCATGTTGTTCGTCTCTCCCATCCGGATCCGCGCGTTTGTCCATGAGCAGGGTGGCGTATCTCCTTCGGTGAACGCAATTCTGGAGGCGGTAGCAGCCACACCCAGTATCAATCGCAAAGAGCTTGCCGACAAATTGACTGTCGATCTTTCGATCGAAGACATCGAATCGCACAAACTCGCGCTCGCTTCCGACCTGCGCTGGCTGATCAGCGAAGGTCACGTGATTGAGTTCAACGATACTTCGCTCGATCTCCC
>QHOQ01000166.1 GCA_003219355.1 Verrucomicrobiota bacterium | reverse complement strand
CGAGGATCTCGATCACGGATTTATGCGCTACATCGAGTTCGGCAAGATCGAGATCGTGAGGGCTGGGTAGCCAGCCAATCGGCGATTTGACCGCGCCGCCGGTTTGTGCACAGCGGTCGATGATCCATTTGAGGACGCGCATGTTGTCGCCGAAACCGGGCCAGAGAAACTTGCCGTCCGACCCTTTACGAAACCAGTTTACGTGAAAAATGAACGGCGGATTCGTTAGGCGTTTTCCGATGTCGATCCAATGCTGGAAGTAATCGCCGATGTTGTATCCGCAGAATGGCAGCATCGCCATTGGATCGCGTCGTACTTGCCCGACCGCGCCGGTTGCTGCCGCGGTCGTTTCCGAAGCCATGGTTGCGCCCAGATAAACACCATGGTTCCAATCGAAGGCCTGGAACACCAGCGGCATCGTGTCGCTGCGGCGGCCGCCGAAAATGATGGCACTGATCGGCACGCCTTCACCTTTTTCAACATCGAGGTCGAGTGCCGGATTGTTAAACATGGGCGTGGCAAACCGGCTGTTCGGATGCGCCGCTTTCTCTTTTGAATCCGGCGTCCAGTCGTTGCCGCGCCAATCGGTCGCGTGCGCAGGCGGGGCGCCATCTTTCCCTTCCCACCAAACGTCGCCGTCATCAGTCAGCGCCACGTTCGTGTAAAGCGTATCGTGCGCGATAGATTTCATCGCGTTCGGGTTCGATTTATAACTCGTCCCCGGCACGACGCCGAAGTAGCCGTTCTCCGGATTGACCGCATACAAACGGCCATCGCGGATTTGCATCCAGGCGATGTCATCGCCCACGGTAGTGACTTTCCAGCCCTTAAAATGTTTCGGCGGAATGAGCATAGCGAAGTTCGTTTTGCCACAAGCGCTTGGGAACGCTGCTACCACATAATGTTTGCGGCCTTCGGGGGATTCGACACCGAGGATAAGCATGTGCTCAGCCATCCAGCCCTGTTTGCGCGCCAGATACGAACCGATCCGTAGCGCGAGACATTTTTTGCTGAGCAAAACATTCCCACCGTAACCTGAGCCCACAGAAATGATCGCGTTGTCCTGTGGAAAATGACAGATGAAGCGGCGCGCCGGATCGACATCTAATAATGAGTGCACGCCGCGATTCCATTCTGCGGCTTGATCATCGCCGAGCCGCTTGACCGCCACATTCCCCATCCGCGTCATGATTCGCATGCTCAGCACCGCGTAGATTGAGTCAGTGATTTCAAAGCCGACTTTGGTGAGCGGCGAACCGGGCGGTCCCATGATGTATGGAATGACGAACATCGTCCGCCCGCGCATCGCGCCTTTCAGCATTTCGTGCAGCTTCATGTACATCTCCGCCGGGTCAGACCAATTATTTGTCGGGCCGGCTTCTTTTTGTGAACTGCTCGATGCGCGCCACGTCGTTTGGGTTCGACCGATGCAAATAAGAGCGTGGAACTTTTTTCTCGTTCATTTTAATCAGAACGTCTTGCCGGCACGCTTCGCCGAGGAGATAATCGTTTTCACGTCCCGAGCCGTCGCACCAAAATATGTTTTCTGGCTGGGTCAGTTTTGCGACGTCCTGCACCCAATCGAGGACCGCCTGATTCGCCGGTTTCGCTTCGCCGAGTCCAGCGGGCGATGAAATGGCGGGCGCGATATCTTTCATAAAATGTTGATTGTTTGACTCGCTTCCGGTCACCGACCTTCCGGCTTCCCATCGGCGTCGCTCGGCTCCCGCCGGATCCGTTGTCGATCTTGCGATTGAGCGAAAGCGTAATTTTCGCTGGTTCGTGCGCTTCTCCAAGAAATTTTTCGCGCAGCCATGAACTCGGCTTGCGTGTTCAGAACGCCGGCTGTTTATTTCTTGCATGTTCGGAGTGACCACCTCCGATGATTATCGCCCAGTCGCGTGGATGGGCCGGTATCCCGTCGACGTGACGACGATGCTGGTTGGTTTGCACGTCGCGGCCGCGATTCTGACTGCTGTCCTCGTTGCCTTCAGTGCCGGTTTCGTGTTGCCGTATCTGCAATTCGACAGCGGACAGGTTTTGTACGGAGGCCAGGTCTGGCGTCTTTGCACCTACGCATTTGTTCATCCTCCATCGGGCCTCCTTTGGTTCGCGGTCGAGATGTACATGTTGTTCGTGTTCGGCCGCGAGGTGGAGCGCTTCATTGGCCAGCGCGCTTACATCGTACTCTATCTTATATTGTTGATCGCGCCGGCGGCGATCCTGACGATCTGGGGCCTTTGGCAGCGTTCCGCCCTCGCTGGTTCACCCGCGTTGCACTTCGGGATTTTTGTCGCCTTCGCCGCGATTTATCCGCGAGTCGAGTTGTTCCTTCGGATTATGGCGAAATGGATCGCGCTCATTCTCGCTGGCATTTACACCTTCCAACTGCTCGCCTACCACGCTTGGACTGATCTGGCTGTCGTTTGGACAAGCATCGGCGCTGCCTTCCTGTTCATTGAAATGCGCGGCGCTGGGCCGGAGCTCGTTTGGTGGAATAACGTGAAGGCGCGATTTGGATCCAAGCCGAAACTGCACGTCGTGCAAAAATCCGCGTCGCGCCGCGCCGTCGAACCGGACGATCTCTATGCTTCGATCGATCCGATTCTCGACAAAATCTCGAAATTTGGAATTGGGAGTTTAACTGCGAACGAGCGGCGGCTTTTGAATCGTGAACGCGATCGCCTCCTAAAAAAATCGGAATGATCCTGTAGTGGCAGCCAAGCCGGCTACCCCTTCCTAAACGGAGGCGGCACGCCTACCCCTACAGCTTGTTCGGCGACAAGCGCGACTCCACCGCTTCGCAAAGCACGTGGAGAAGAAGCTTGTGGGCTTCCTGGATTCTGGCGGTTGAATCACTTGCGACCAAGAGATCGACGTCGGCAATGCCAATGGTCGATCCACCATCGCGTCCGAGGAATGCGATCGTTTTCAGCTTGCGCGATTTCGCTTCTTCCAGCGCGCGGCGGACATTTCTTGATTTGCCGGAAGTCGTGAGAACGATGAGCAGATCGCCTTTGAGGCCGAGGGCCGCGACCTGACGCGCGAAGATTTCGTCGAAGCCATAATCGTTGCCCGCCGCGGTGAGAAGTCCACCGTCACCCGTCAGACAAATCGCCGGATAAGCGCGACGCTCTTTAGCAAACCGCACAACCAACTCGGTCGCGAAATGGGCCGCGTCGGAAGCGCTGCCGCCGTTACCGCAAACCAGCAATTTGTTTCCCGAAAGTAAACATTGCTCGATTGCCTTGGCTGCGTGCTCGATTTGCGGCTCGATTCTCTTTAATGCTTGCAGCGTTTCGATTGAGCCTTTGATGGCCTGTTCGAGAGTTGAAGAAAAATCAGCCATGCGGTGAATGTTGAAAAAGATGGTGCGCGGTAGAGGTTTCGAACCTCTGACCCCTACCGTGTCAAGGTAGTGCTCTACCCCTGAGCTAACCGCGCCCGAACCAGTGACAAATGACGAGTGATCAGTGAACAGTCAAGAAGCTTGATCTTCGCAATCTCAACTTGTTGATTCGACTGCTCGCCCAAGAGCGAGTCGAATTTTCAGGGCCTTCGCGAGTACTTCAAGACTGGACAACGGGGAGCGTCGGGACGACTGTTCGCATCTCGTGAGTGTCTTGTTTTTTAAGCGCTTCCTGCAGCGGCCGTTTCAGATCGCCTCGATCGTGCCCAGCTCCAAGGGGCTCGTTGAACGCGTCGCTAGCAAGATGGACTTCAGCCGGCCACGCGTGATTGCCGAGTACGGTGCAGGCGAAGGCGTGCACTCACGTGAGATCGCCCGACGCATGAGTCCGGATTCGCATTTGCTCTTGTTCGAGCTCGATCCGGCGTTCTCACGCGATCTTGAGCGGCAGTTTGCCCGGGATCGCCGCGTGCATGTCATTCATGGAGATGCGGCGCGTTTGCCGCACGAACTGGAGAAACGAGGTATTGCCGACTGCGACTACATCCTCTCCGGCATTCCGTTCAGTATTCTTAAAATCGACAAGAAACGGGCGCTTCTGCAGAAAACCCATGACGCGTTGGCGCCAGGCGGAAGTTTTATCATTTACCAAGTAACGAATGAGCTGAGGCAACACGCCACGTTGTTCGAGCACGCCAAGTCAGAATACTTCCTGCAAAATATACCGCCGATGTTCATCACCGTTTTTCAAAAAACGCCGATGATGAATGGCCGAGAATATCCCGCCGCGGAGCGGATATCTGTCGGCGCGCATCGTTCGGCATGACTGAAAGGCCGACGCGCGTGGAAAAGGATTCGATGGGCGAAATGTCGCTCCCGGCATCCGCTCTCCATGGCGCGTCTACCCACCGCGCGGTCCTTAATTTTCCGGTCAGCGGTTATCGATTTTCGCGGCCGTTTATCCGCGCCCTGGGTTTGATCAAGTGGGCAGCCGCACAAGCAAATCACGATCTCGGTTTGCTTGATGCGGAGCGTGCAGCGCTGATCGTTCAGGCAGCTGAAGAAGTTGTTGATGGAAAACTCGATCAACATTTCCCCCTCGATATTTTTCAGACCGGTTCAGGCACGAGCACCAATACCAATGCGAACGAAGTGATCGCGAATCGTTGCGCGCAGCTTGCTGGCAAACCGGTTGGGTCACGTGAACTGGTTCATCCGAACGACCACGTCAACATGGGTCAGTCGAGCAACGACGTGATTCCGTCTGCGATCCATATCAGCGCAGCGGAACAGTTGAAAAACTGTCTCATTCCGGCCTTGGAAAAATTACGGGTCGCGCTCGAAGCCAAAGCCAAGGAATTTTGGGAAATCATCAAGATCGGCCGCACCCATTTAATGGACGCGACGCCGGTGCGCCTCGGCCAGGAATTTTCTGGCTATGCGCAACAAGTTGCTTACGCCAAAGAACGCACCCAGAAAGCGATCGAGGCTTTGCGCGAGCTTGCTCTAGGCGGAACCGCGGTGGGCACAGGTTTGAATCGTCATGTTGATCTTCCAGGCAAAATGCTGCGGCATTTGGAGCAGCGTACCGGCATCGCGTTTCACGAGGCGGAAAATCATTTCGAAGCGCAAGGAGGAAAAGACGCGGTGGTTGAAGCTAGCGGTCATCTAAAAACCATTGCGGTGAGTTTGTTCAAGATTGCGAACGACATCCGCTGGCTTGGGAGCGGCCCGCGCTGCGGCATCGGCGAGATTCAACTCCCCGCCACGCAACCAGGCAGCTCGATCATGCCGGGCAAGGTCAACCCGGTGATGTGCGAATCGGTCATGATGGTCTGCGCTCAGGTGATCGGCAACGACACCTGCATCACGTGGGCCGCGGCAAACGGGAACTTTGAGCTCAACGTGATGATGCCGGTGATGGCGCATGACCTTCTCGAGTCGATCCGGCTGCTCGCGAACGTTGTCGATGTTTTCTGCGACAAATGTATTGCTGGTATCGTTGCGAATGAAGAGCGTTGCCGTGAATTGGTCGAGCTTTCCATGGCAATGGTGACCAGTCTTGCGCCCAAAATCGGTTACGATCGCGCGGCTGAAATTGCGAAGGAGAGCGCGAAGACCGGCCGTACCGTTCGAGAAATTTCCCAGGAGAAAAAAATCCTGCCGGAAAAAGAATTGGAACACGCGCTCGATCCGGTCGCGATGACTGCACCGGGCGGCAAAGAAGGTTAGGCGTACTTTCTTCCGACGCGCGAGCCATGGTTGCTAAACTCGAGGGGCCTCAGTTTTCGGGTGGAGCAAACATCGCCATCAAGTGTCCGAGCCATACTTATGAGCAAACGGTCGGGTTTTATCGCGATACGCTTGGACTTCCTCTGATTGAAGAAGAGACGGACGGTTGCATTTTCCAATTCGGTCCAAGCCGACTCTGGATCGATAAGGTCCCGAATCTGAGTCATCCAGATATTTGGCTGGAATTGGAGACCAACGACACTGAAGCGGCTTCGTCGTTTCTAAGGGTAAACAATATTGCCCGGCGGGATGAAGTAGAACAGTTGCGGGAAGATTTCGATGGGTTCTTCGTGGCCGCGCCGAACGGCGTCATTCATCTCGTCGTCGGTCACGAAGAAGCCTAGAGTCAACTGTCGAGGCGGTTGCGTCCAGGCGCTGCCGCTATTAGACATGCCGCCCCATGATTGCGAGGTCGCGTTCCACGTCGTCCAGCCGCGCAATTCCCGGAAGCAATCCCCAGCGCTCAAAGCCTAGCCGATCGAATAATCTCAGGCTCGGTTCGTTATGTGCGAAGATCAGGCCGACCATTGCTTTAATCCCGAGCAATGGTGCACGAGTGATTGCTTCTTCTAATAATCGCCGCGCGACGCCTTGACGCCGGAAGTTCTCGTCGACATACACGCTGATTTCGGCGGTGTCGCGGTAGGCGCAGCGCGGCAGGAATTTTTTGAAATCGAGCCAACCGATCACGCGACCGTCGCTTTCCGCCACCCAAAATGGATATTGGTCGGGGGAATGCTCGCGGAACCACGGCAGCCTCGCTTCGACTGTGGTCGGCT